>CATOPA010000001.1 GCA_951801965.1 uncultured Erysipelotrichaceae bacterium
CTGCCATTTTTTCTTCTTCTGCTAATTTTACTATTAAATCTTTTATTTGTTTTATTCCTTCTGGATCTAATCCATTTGTTGGTTCATCTAATATAAGATATTTAGGATCTTCTATAAACGCTTGTATAAGTCTTAATTTCTGTTTCATTCCTTGAGAAAATTTTTTATATATAGTATGTTTTTCTTCTAGATCAAAATATTGGCAGTATTTTTCAATTTCTTTATCAGAAACTTTCTTATTGATATCAATTAAAAGCTTTAAATTATCATAAGCATTGAGATAAGAAATAAAGTTTTCCCCGTTAATTGTCATACCAGCATCTTCAATAAAGTCCATATCATTATAGAGCAGTTTCCCATCAATAATAATCTTTCCACTATCCGGCTTAGAAAAACCACATATCATTTTTAAAAGAACACTTTTACCAGTACCATTGTCACCTTTTATTAAATATATTTTTCCATCATCAAAAATATAATTGATGCAATCGAAAAGTAGATAATTATAACATTTAGAAATATTTTTAATCTCTATCATATAGTTCCTCCTTTATATCAGTTTCTTTTTATGATAGTAAACAATCCATTGAAACAAGATGAATATACCAATGATGTAAACAAAACAATATCTAAAATTAATTATATAATGAATATTCATTGTGATAAACGATGCACCTAACAGTGTGTCTAATAAAATTGCACCTTCAACAATCATTATCAGTATAGCTAAGTTATCTTTTGTTGCTAGAGTGATGGCATAATACAACATACAAATAAACAATACAGCAAGTGTATTTTTCAATAAGTAAAATCCCAGTATGTCAAAAGGTAGTTTGTATAAGAAAATAGATACTGATGATACAAAAAAGATTAAAGATAACAAGATATGTATTATGAAATGTTTAACCATATAAAATACATGAGCAACTATAGATTTATTTCTTTGTATAATATAAACGTTTTCTTTTCTTGTATAAATATCTGTAAACAATGAAAATAATATTGTATATATAAGAGAATGAATCAATAGAATTTCAAGATAAAAACGAGAATAACCAAGTTCATTAAATTTATCCCAATCAAATAACATGATTCTTACCATGTCTTTATAGGAAAGACCTTTACCATACAAATATTTTAAAGCAAATATACACAAAAGAATTGCTAAAAAGAAAGTAATATACTTCTTATAATATGTATGTATTAATTTCATCCATAAACTCTTTCTTTGCTTTTAAAAATCATCCATAAAAGCATTGAAATAATTAAAATATATTGTGTATATCCAAGCAACATCAAAGGGATAGATGGATTGCTCAGTGCATTAGTATATAGCATGATTACAGGTGAAAAATAATAGATAAAAACAAGATGTGTAGCTTCAGCAATAACAGGTATAAACATACTCATAAAGATATAATAAACATAAGTGATAACAAATGGCATATAAGCTTTTTGGTATATAAAAGAAAGAGTCATAGCAAGTAGTGCATTAACAAAACATGGTAATAAAATTTCAAATATTCCAGCTATAAAGTAATAGAATAGTCTATGGTGGAAGAAGAATTGCTGTCCAACAAATCCAGAAAGCAAATCATGAACGATAAGAGTATCATTGCTTATTGGAAATATAAAAGATGAAAAAACAAGAATAATCACATAAAAGAAGTATATATATAAAGATATGATACATGAATTTAAAAATAAAGATTTAATGACTTCTTTTTTGTAATTGTTTTTTCTCATCAAATAATGATGAAAGTAATGATGAAGTTCTTCTTGAAAATGTAATGTTGGAATCACAGCTATAATTGGAAGCATTAACTGCAAAGGGTCAGATATGGTTGATACAAATGTATCAAAATGAAAAGCTGTATAAATATAATCGTTAAGATTTGAAAATTCTATAGGTACTTCTCTATATATAAAAGTATTAATAATATTAGGGCTATCTATAATAAGATATATATACATAGATAAGAAAAGCAAAATACCTGCTAAAAAAATGTATTTATTTTTTAAACGAAGACGACTCATAAAATTCTCCTTTCAGTAAATGATAAGCTAGCTATAGCTAGCTTATCAATTCACTCTCCAGTTTCCTTTAATATATGTTTTACCACTAAACATTGAAGCTTTTTTTGCTTGTAATAAGTATTCTTGGTTAGAGGCAAGTGAAGCAGGAAAAGTTGTCGATCCTAAATAATTGAGCTCAGCAGTATATAATTGGGACATATTACTATTGAGAACTCTTGTTTTTAGTTTAAATGAACTTCCTTCAGCTTCAGTCCAGTTGATTGTGATATTTTGTATTCCACTATTTGTTCTTTTTTGCCAGTTTAATGCAAGCCATTGCCCACCATCAACATTGTCATTCTAATTTGAGTAAGATGTTGTTGCACTTACTGTTCCAAAGAAAAGCACAGAAATAATCATTATAGGAATGATAAAACACATTGTTTTTTTAAATTTTACAATCATATTAATTTCTCCTTTCGTTTTACCTATGATTGAATATGCATAGTGATGACTTATAGAATATCATACTTTTTCTTTTCCTCCTTCCTTTGTATTTTAATATTGCTTATTTATCATACTTGCATATTTTAAGAAATAATCCTTGATCCTCTATCTATTTATATAATAGCATATATTTTTTTTGAAACAAAGTAAAATGAAAGCGATTTAATAAAATAAAATTTATTTTTATATAAATACATTGAAAGAAAATAACGATGATGTAAAATAGAATGTAGAGGTGAAGTGGAATGAAACAGAAAGTCTTATTTTTTGATATAGATGGAACATTGGTTGATACTTGCAAAAATATACCATCAATGTCTCAAGGGGTAAAAGAGGAATTAAAAAGATTACAAGCATTAGGACATAAAATTTTTATATCTAGTGGGAGACCAAAACCAATGGTTGATCAACAGTTTTTGGACTTGGGGTTTGATGGGTATATTCTCATGAATGGAGGATATATAGAAATAGAGGGACAATCTATTTATGAAGATAGAATAGATTATCATTTAATATCAAAAACGATTGAACTGCTGGAAAAATTAGGGTGTGAATATATGATTGAAACAGCCCAGCATGTTTATTTAGACAAAAGATTTAATGGCTTATATAGCTTTTTTGATCGTTTTCATAAAGCTGATCATTTTATAAGAGAATTTGATAGAGAAGCTGTATTAAAAAAAGCAATTAAAGTAGAAATGAATGTTTTAAATAAGGATAAAGAGCGTATTGAAGCGTCTATAAAAAAGAATTTTGGATATACTATTGAATTTGATCAACATGGTACAGATAATTCTTTTGAAGTTTATTCATCAACAATTTCTAAAGCAACAGGAATTGAAAAAGTATTAACATATTTTGGTTTGAATCAGGAAGATAGCTATGCTTTTGGAGATGGAATGAATGATATAGAGATGTTAAAATATTGTGGTGTTGGAGTGGCTATGGGCAATGCTGTGCAGGAATTAAAAGATATTGCTGATATTGTATGTTTGCCTATAGAAGAAGATGGATTAGAGAAGATTTTAAAGGAGTTATTTTAAAAAGGAGGATATAAAGATGAGAAAAAACTTTGGTGCGAAAGCGTGGACTTATCCACAACCTGTTTATATGATAGCGAGTTATGATGAAAATGGAGTTGCTGATGTGATGAATGTAGCTTGGGGATGTATTGCAGGCTATAAACAAATAGCTCTTTATTTAGATGTGAAACATCAGACAACAGAAAACATTTTAAAAAGAAAGGCTTTTAGTGTAAGTATGGGTGATGCTTCATGTGTTGAAGCATGTGATTATGTTGGTATTGTTTCAGCTAAAAAAGAACCTCAAAAGGTAGAAAAAGCAGGATTTCATGTAGTAAAAAGTAACTTTGTGGATGCACCTTTGATTGAAGAGTTACCTATGGCTGTAGAGTGCCAATTGTTAAGTTATGATAAAGAAAGTGAACTTATGGTTGGAGAAATTATAAATGTGAGTGTTGATGAAAGAATTCTTGATAGTGATGGAAATATTGATCTTTCTTTGTTTTCACCTATAACATTTGATCCGGTTCATAACGATTATATAACTTTAGGAAAGAAAGTTGGTAATGCTTTTGAAGATGGTATGAAATTAAAAAAATAATTTTTGTGAAAATAAATGAGGGCAGTAACGAAATAACTTTTAATGGGTTATTTCATTATTGCCCTTTCACTATTCTATAAATTGTACTCCAGCTCCAAGTAATCCTTTCCCTAAATAACAACTCAATGCAGCACCAATTTCTGCTTTGATGAATTGTTGACACTGAGGGAATAATGTTCTTAATTCTTTTTCAATAACATCTCTATTTTCTCTCATTTCTCCATCAGCAACAATCAGTGTAAATGATCTTTGAGGATTCTCCTCAATGACTTTACTAACAAGTTGAATGAGCTTTGCAGGCACTTTTTTCTCACCGCGAACTTTTGCAGGTACATTGATTTCACCAGTTTCTTTATCAAATGATAAGATAGGTTTGATATTGAGAGTTGTTCCTACAAAAGCTGTTGCTTTGCCTATTCTTCCACCTTTTTGAAGATATTCTAAAGTATTGATTGAAAAGAAAGCATGAGTATCTAAAATTAATTGTTGAGCTTTTTGCTTCAATTGCTCAAATGATGCACCATTTTGACATGCTTTAGCTAACTCAATTGCAATTGAACCATAACCAATACTTCCGCTTTTAGAGTCAAAAACTTCAATCTCTAAGTTTTCTTGAATTTGTGATAATAGTCTTACTTCATTGTATGTTCCAGATAATCCTGCTGATAACATGATTGCAATGACATGTGTATAGCCTTCTTGAATCATTGTTTCAAATGTATTAACAATATCTCCGCCCGCAGGAGAGGCTGTTTTTAAAATATGTTCTTGTTGTAATTTATAAACATCATGGCTATGAATATCAATACCATCTTTGTACTCTTTATTCTCACATTGTATAATAATTGGTAAAACAAAAATTGGATATTGATTTATATATTCTTGAGGGATATCAGCACATGAATCTGTCATAATTGCAATTTTTTCCATCTTTAAGACTCCTTTTTTCATAGTTACTACATATCATATCATTTTTTATAGAAAAGTAAATAAAAAATTTTAATTAAATTTTTAAAAGTATTCTTTGTTGGCAAATAGAATATGTTTTTAAATAAAATATATTTGATTTATGTCCTTGATAAGGATATGATAAGTAGGGTGATGAAGCATGAATGAAAAAGAAAAAATGAAACAAGGATTATGGTATGATGCGAATAATAATCAAGAACTTATACAAGAAAGATTAGATGCTCAAGACTTATGTTTTGAGCTTAATCAAGTTCAACCAAGCGAAAAAGAGAAGAGAAATGATATCTTATTGAAGTTGTTGGGGGACTTACCAGAACATCTTGAATTACTGAGTCCATTTATATGTGACTATGGAAGAAATATACATCTTGGTAAAAATGTTTTTATTAATGTGAATTGTTATTTTATGGATGGTGCAGACATTACAATTGGTGATCATGTTTTTATCGGACCATCATGTGGCTTTTATACAGCTCAACATCCCTTGTCTTATCCCTTAAGAAATCAAGGGTTAGAGAAAGCTTTGCCAATTACAATAGGTGATCATGTATGGATTGGAGCAAATGTGACAATTCTACCTGGGGTCACGATAGGGAGTGGCAGTGTGATAGGTGCAGGAAGTGTTGTAACTCAAGATATTGAAGAAAATGTTCTTGCATTAGGAATACCTTGCCACAAAATAAAAGAAATTCAAAATGATTATACAGATTAAAAAGAAAGCTATGAGACTTTATTGATGGATTTATCATATTCTCATAGCTTTTATGTAAGAAAAGTTTAAGAGTATCAAAAAGAAAAGAGTGTTGAATTAATAGGTTTAATCATCATAAAAAGAGTAATGTTAGAGAGTAATGATTATCTGGTAAGTCAGCATGTAGCAAATGTCATAGTCATCATAAGATTATTTCCTAGGAAATGATGGATAATGAGAAATATTATGAAAAGGTCAATGTTAAAAATATATTGGTTATTTGATAAAGAAATCTTTTCACAAAAGCGAATTTAGTATGATGAAAAGATAGACTTTTATTTTTTTTGTATAATTTTTATGGGGTGAAGAAAATGATAACTTACAAGGAGGCATCGCAAAATCAAATTAAAGAATTGTGTGAAATAAGAAAACAACAATTGATTGATGAGGGGATAGAGCCATCTATAGATATAGATCAAGATTTAGAAAGATTTTTTGAAGATTGCTTTCAGAATCATAATCTCTATGAAATCTTGGCTCATGATCATGATAAGATTATTGCGACAGAGGCAGTCTGCTTCTATGACTATCCACCAACATATACAAATCAAACAGGAAGAATAGCTTATATTACAAATATGTATACGTCTCCTCATTATAGAAAACAAGGGATTGCTACAAAGATACTTCACGAACTTGAAGAAGAAGCGAAAAGAAGAAAAGTAAAAATTATGCGTTTAGGAGCATCTTTCTTATATTTTATCATTTATGCACATAAAAACCTATAAGATATTCTCTCTTTTTTTAAGAGTCCACCTTATAGGTTACATTTTAATCTATGCTCTCTTCTTTTTTTCATAGCATGAAACATATGACTCTTACAATAAATGCCACAATCCATGCAATTACACATTGACTCAATGCAATATTGATAGCCCACAAACTTCCTAGTTCTCTTTTGATAGAGGCGATAGCAGCTACACAAGGTGTATAAAGCAAGCAAAATACAAGTAGAGAAAGTGCTGAATCCTGAGAAAGTGATGCAACTAAAGAGGCAGTTGAACCATAGAGAATGGAAAGTGTTGATACGACACTTTCTTTTGCCATGAACCCTGAGATTAATGATGTTGATATACGCCAATCTCCAAATCCTAAAGGAATGAATAATGGGGATATCCAACCAGCTAACATAGCTAGTATACTCTCTTTTGAATCAGTAACTATATTTAAATGAATATCAAATGTCTGTAAAAACCAAATAATAATTGTTGCAACAAAGATAACTGTAAAAGCTCTTTGTAAGAAATCTTTTGCTTTTTCCCATAAAAGCTGAGAAACATTTTTGATTGCTGGAAGACGATAATTTGGAAGTTCCATAACAAATGGAACAGCCTCACCTTTAAAAAAGGTTTTTCTCATTACTAAAGCTATAAGAATAGCCATAAGAATACCTAAAATATATAAGCCAATCATTACAAATGCACCATATTCTGGGAAGAAAGCAGCTGTAAAAAATGCATAAATAGGTAATTTTGCAGAGCAACTCATAAATGGTGTTAGCAAAATAGTCATTTTTCTATCTCTTTTTGAAGGAAGTGTTCGACTTGCCATAACACTAGGAACACTACATCCAAATCCTATCAACATTGGAACAATACTTCTTCCTGATAGACCAATTTTTCTAAGAAGTTTATCCATCACAAAGGCAACACGAGCCATATATCCGCTATCTTCTAACAAAGAAAGAAACAAAAAGAGTGTAATAATAATAGGTAAAAAGCTTAAAACACTTCCAACACCATTCATGATTCCATCAATAATTAATGACTGTAAAACATCATTGACATGAATTGATACAAGTAAAGAAGAAAGGGACTGAGTGAGTGTATCCATACCCATTTCTAATAAATCAGATAAAAATGCACCAATAACATTAAAGCTAAGATAAAAAATAGAAAGCATAATCCCGATGAAAGCGGGAAGCGCAGTGTATTTACCAGTTAAAAATTTGTCAATTTGTTCACTTCTTTTATGCTCTTTACTTTCATGAGGTTTAATAACTGTTTCATCACATATTTTCTTAATAAAACAAAAGCGCATATCAGCAATAGCAGCTAAGCGGTCCATGCCTCGCTCTGTTTCCATTTGTTGAATAATATGTTCTAACATCTCTTTTTCATTTTGATCAAGGTGAAGTTTCTCTAATATAAAACGGTCATTTTCAGCAAGTTTACTTGTTGCAAAACGAAGAGGAATTTCTGCATCATTCGCATGATCTTCAATCAAATGCATAATAGCATGTAAGCATCTATGCACAGCACCACCATGATCATGATAATCACAAAAATCATGTTTTTTTGGTTTCTCTTGATATTTGGCAACATGTAAAGCATGATCTACTAATTCTTGAATTCCTTCATTTCTAACAGCAGATATAGGAATAACAGGAATACCCAATAATTGTTCTAATTCATTCACATGAATAGAACCACCATTTTCCTTCACCTCGTCCATCATATTCAAAGCTAAGACCATAGGAATATCTAATTCCATTAATTGCATAGTCAGATAAAGATTTCTTTCTATGTTTGTTGCATCAACAATATTGATAATTGCTTTGGGATGTTCATCTAATATAAATTGTCTTGTGACAAGCTCTTCACTAGAATAAGGGGACATTGAATAAATACCAGGCAAATCAATAACCGATGTATTTTTATGACCTTTTATCATTCCATCTTTTCTTTCAACAGTCACTCCAGGAAAGTTACCAACATGTTGTGAAGAACCTGTTAATTGATTAAATAATGTTGTTTTTCCACAATTTTGATTACCAGTGAGAGCAAATGTAAGAATCTCATCATCACTCAAAGGATTTTCATTTTCTTTTATATGATATTTTCCATCCTCACCTAAACCAGGGTGAAGAATATGTTTTTTATGTGTTATATTTGTTTTATTCTTTTCTATATCATGAATATTTTCTATATCAATTTGTTGCGCTTCAGCCAGTCTTAATGTTAATTCATAACTATGGACTCTAATTTCTATAGGATCACCCATAGGAGCATGCTTGATCATAGAAACTTCAACTCCAGGTATAAGTCCCATGTCTAAAAGATGTTGACGTAATCGCCCCTCACCACCTACAGATGTAATAGTGGCAGTTTTTCCAATAGGTAAGTCTTTCAAAGTCATGAATCATCACTCCATTTCATTATATATGAGTTAGGCTTGTCTAACACAATATAGACTACTCTAATTAGATAAAGTTGTCAATATTTATATAAATTTTTTAATTAGCAGTCTGAAAAAGAAATTGATTTTAATCTTTTCTATATGCAAGATATAATATATTTATGCATATGATATGATTAATTAGTAATTTAAAGAAGTCTGATAGGCGATAAAAAAGTCTGTGCAACTTTTGGTAAAAACATTCCAATTGATAGAATATAAAGAAGAAATAAAGTTATCTCATAAAAGAGGAACGTTAAGATAGTCACAGTCACTACAAAGTAAAAGTGAAGAATATGATCTTTTCGAGAAATCAGGAAAAATACCTTTAAAAACTTCACTAGCAGAAAAAACAGAGATAAAAAATAATCCCTTGGTTGTCTTTTAAACCGCCATCAGTAACAATAGAATGAACAGGATGGTGAAGATAGAGTTCTTTGCATCATCAAAAATAAGGTTAGCAGATTGTTTGTTTACAAATCTGCAAAGTAAAGAAACAGAATGGGTATATGTGTTGATTGTATTGGTGATTTTCCAGAAATACGAAGTTGCTTCTTAGTCTTAACAATAAGAGGATTGTTGTCATAAATCATAAAATCACATTCTTTCTGTGCAAAAATTATTGGTGCTTACATCGAAAAGGAGAAATAGGCTATTTGCCTATATAAATTGAAAAAAGTTTATAAAGGTTATGTACTATTATGAAGTAATTTGGTACAATTAATTTGATAAAAAATCATTATAATTGGGGGAAATATGGAAAATACACAAAGCATGTATTGGCTGAACATTGTCTTATTTAGCATTCTTGATAGTGAGGATGAAGAAAGCAACGACTACATTATTGCAAAATATTTATTGGAAAATTATAATCAACTACCAGGTGCAACCTTGAGTGAAATTTCAGAACAATGTCATGTGTCTAAAGCTGCGATTAGCCGTTTTTGCAAAAAAATTGGATTATTAGATTATATAGATTTACAGATGTTAATTCGTGAAAGACACAAGAAAAATCAGAAAAATCTTTCCAATCTTACTATTACAGAACAAAAGACAATGTATCATGATATGATTTGTCAAGCTAATAAAAATATTGAGATTGTAATGGAAAATCCACTGGTTGAACAATTAATTAAAGATTTAATAGTATATAATAATGTTTATATTTTTGGACATTTACAGGCTAGTCATATAGCTTATACTTTAAGAGCCAATTTAGCTATTTTGTCAAAATTTTGTTATTGTACACAAACTTGGCAGACACAAAAAGAAAAAATAACAAGTGCTTCCAGTAAAGATTTATTTATTATTTTTTCTTCAACAGGAGACTATTTTAAACGCATTGACTGTAATATGAATCGTTTGGAAAGTAGAGGAGCTAAGGTTTATGTTGTTACTTTTGAACAAGGTGCAAAGTATTTAAATGATTTTGTGAATAAAATCTTTATTGGGAAAGAGGCAGAAGATCCTTTTGCGAATATTTTAATGAATCTATTTGTAAACTATGTGTCATTTCGTTTAAACTATCTTGTTTCATTTCATAAAACATAATCACAAATAATGAAAAGATAAACGAATTGTTGAAATATAACAGTTTGTTTTATTTTTTTTTATACAATGTAAGTGTTAACGAAATATGCGGTAAAATTTATTAGATAGTATCCGCATAAATACATGTTTAGGAGGTAGTATTATGGATCGTTTAACAGACAAATTTGTAAAGTTTGCAGAAGTTGTAAATAGAAACAAGGTTATCACTGCACTAAAAGATGCTTTTGTTGTTTTAACCCCATTTATCATTTTAGCATCCATTGCCACATTATTCACGAGTTTGATTTGTTCACCAAGAACAGGGCTTGCAGGTGTTGCTGGCTTTGAGTGGATGGCAAACTATAATTCTTTATTTTCTAGTATTAGTTATGGTTGTTTAAATATTATTGCTTTATTAATCGCTTATAACATGGCCTATAACATGGCAAAGCAATATGGTGTTGAAGCAAACTTTGGAGGAGTTTTAGGATTAGTAACTTATGTATGCATGGTTCCGACATCAATAGCTGTTCCTGGAGTTGAGGGCGTTTTTGCTACAGGGCTAGGACAAGATATTACAGGTTCAATGGGCTTGTTTTATGCGATGATTATTTCTGGATTTGCAGTTTACATTTACAGTAAACTTGCTAAAGTTAAAAAATTTGAAATTCATCTTCCAGATTCAGTTCCACTTAATGTTGGTAAAGCGTTCTCTTCTTTAATACCGACAATATTGACAGTATTTATTATGTGCATTATTCGCTATGCTTATTTCGCATTTACTGGTGGAGAGCTTGCTAATATTATTTATACTGTTTTACAAGTACCTTTGAGCTATATTGGTCAAACACCTTTAGGTTTTATTGGCTTTGGTTTCTTTACTGGACTGTTCTGGTTCTTTGGTATTCATGGTACCTCTGTTACTGGTGCATTTTCGAAACCAATTTTTTTGGCAGCTCTTACTACTAATATTGAATTGGTTAATGCTGGAAAAGAACCAACTGAAATTGTTACAAAGACCTTCAATGTATTGTTCGGTGGTATGGGTGGTTTTGGATGTACAATTGCTTTAATTGCTGCCATTTTATTATTTGGAAAACGTGAAGATGAAAGAGCAATTGCGAAAATGGCTCTACCTTCTAGCGTATTTGAAATCAATGAGCCAATTCTTTTTGGATTACCAATTGTAGCAAATACTGTATATATTATTCCATTTGTCTTAGCTCCAATTTTAGGTCAAACAATTGGTTTTGTAGCTACTAAATTAGGTTTGATGAGCTATACCTTTATTGATGTTCCTTGGGTTATGCCACCATTTATCAATTCTTTCTTAGCTACTGGCGGAGACTGGCGTGCTCCAATTGTTCAATTTGTTGCCTTTGTTGCTATCCTATTGCTTTATATGCCGTTTGTAAAATTAAGTAACAAAGTTTATGCTAAACAACTGGCTCAATCTAATAAAGGAGAAACAAATGAATAGCAAAATGGGCTTCCCCAAAAACTTTCTTTGGGGAGGGGCTACAGCAGCGAATCAATATGAAGGTGGAGCCTTTGAAGGTGGTAAAGGTCTTAGTCTTTGTGATATCATGACTGCTGGTTCAAAGGATAAACAGAGACAAATTACTTGGGTAAATAAAAAAACAGGTGAATCAGGTTTTATTGACATGAAAAAAGGAACATCTTTAAAACTGCCTAAAGGATCTGAATTAGGAATTATTGATAATGTTTATTATCCTAGTCATAAAGCTGTAGATTTTTATCATCACTATAAAGAAGATATTGCTTTAGCGGCGGAACTTGGACTAAAAGTTTTTAGATTATCAATTAACTGGTCACGTATATTTCCTAATGGAGATGATGAAATACCTAATGAAGATGGTTTAAAGTTTTATGATAAAGTTTTTGATGAATTAAAAAAATATAATATTGAACCACTTGTTACGATGTCACATTATGAGATACCTCTAAATTTATGTACAAAATATGGAGGATGGAGTAATCGTAAATTAGTTGACTTCTTTGAAAATTATGCAAGAACATTATTCACTAGATATCGTGGAAAAGTTAAGTATTGGTTAACTTTTAACGAAATTAATATGTTGTCTTTTGGTTCTTTTGTTAGTGGTGGATTAACGGATATTAATCCACAAACAATTGCTAATGCTGCACACCATCAATTCGTGGCTAGTGCTAAAGCTGTTAAGCTGAAAAATGAAATAGCTCCAGAAATGATGATTGGTCAAATGCTTGGATATGCACCTATCTATCCATATTCTTGTAAACCTGATGATCAAATCGCGGCGATGGATAAAGCTAGAAATGCTTATTTTTATAGCGATGTACAGGTAGGTGGGCATTATCCAAACTATAAATGCAAAGAATATGAACGTATGGGCATAAAATTGCCACTTGAGGAAGGGGATTTAGAGTTATTAGAAGCTTATCCTTGTGAATTTATAGGTTTTTCTTGCTATGGATCAGCTTGTGCTAGTAATGATCCAACTTTGCAATCGGGTAATGGCAACATTATTCGCGGGATTAAAAATCCTTATTTAGTTGAAACAGAATGGGGTTGGGGTATTGATCCTCAATGCTTGCGTATTGCATTAAATGAATTATATGATCGTTATCACAAACCGTTATGGATTGTAGAGAGTGGGATTGGCTCTCAAGATAAATTAGAGAATGGGCAAATTCATGATCAATATCGTATAGACTATATGAAGAATGTTATTAAATCTATGTGTGATGCTATTAATGTTGATGGGGTTGATCTTCGCGGTTTTACACCTTGGGGATGGATTGATTTAGTATCTGCGAGTACAGGTGAAATGAAAAAACGCTATGGCTTTGTTTATGTTGACCTTGATGATGAAGGTCAGGGTACAAATAAAAGAATAAAAAAAGACTCCTTTACATGGTATAAACATGTTATCGAAACAAATGGTACAGAGCTAGACTAAAGAGTAAAGAAATATGACAGAAATGAGGATGTTATATAACTTAATTCACAAGCTTACTTAGTATTACATAATTTTTAAAATCAACTTGGATTAGACAGAATGACTGAAAGTTAAAAATTGAGATATTTAACAGTGTATCATTTCATTAAATAAATTTTTTTAAATATTTTAATGGTTAAAACCTCCTTTCGTGAAGGATTCATCGCAAAATGAATTCAATCATGGAAGGATTTTATTATACAAAATGCAACCACGTAATAAATTTAGTGGATATCATTAATCATGTTATTATTTAAATTACCATTTTATATAAATGGTGTCACATATATTGTATATCAACATTATTGTTGAATGTAGAACAAAACGAAAATAGTATGTTGATAAAATGGGTATTAGCGATAGAGCCACATCAAATTGGGAAAAGATGTTTGTTTACCAGATGCGAATTTATATAGATTTATTTGTGATATATTGCATATTTTTATCAATGAATTATTTGTAGGAGAATATATATCTACTGAGGATTATAAAAATGTGGCAGATGAAAATCTTCTTGTTTTATTAGAAGATAGGTTATATGATAATTCTTCAAAGTGAATAACTTTTGACGAGTTTCATAATTCCTTAAAAAGAGTGTCAAAATTTGCTTTATTATTAAAAAAGTTTGAAAATAAACAAGAAGCCATAAAATATCTTGTTAATGGTAAGCGTAAAATAGATAAGAAAGTATTCATAATTATAGTAATTAAAGAGTTCTTAGATTACTATATTTAGTTTTTGGAGACTTATAGTAATTGGAGTTTCTATTTAGTCTCTTTAATGTATGTGGAAGACTGTGTATGAATGTAAATGAAATATCTAATGAATTTAAAACGGATAAGAATCAAGGAATGTAGAGAAAGTGGTAAATCAGTAAGAAAATGGTGTGCAAAATTCTTCTAATCTGATAATTTCAAAAGGAGATATTTATATCAATATACCAGGGCATACAGATATCGACGTGATTAAGAATATTGTCAGGCCATTATTATGTTAAGTGATATATCAAAAGTAGATAAGGTATTTTTAGCTACTTGATATACTGATATGGGAAAGTCTATTGACGGTTTAGCTGCTATCGTTCAACAGAATTTTAAATTAGATTCATTTTCAAACTCTTTATTTTTATTTTGTTGCAGAGGAATCTCAAAACTTAAAGTACTTTACTAGGAAGGTGATGGTTTTGTTCTTCTTTATGAAAGACTAGAGAATAGCAAATTCAAATGGTCTAGAAATAAGTAAGAGTGGTGCTTATTACATCATAATAATTTCGTTGGCTGATTGAGGGATTAAGCATAGAGCAGTTTAAAACCATCAAAAAACCATTCTGAAAAAGTGTTTTAGATCACTATGTCTCAATGATTTTTATTCTAAAATATGTTACAATAAAAATGGAGGTATATATGATTAATATACAAAACAAAGGATATCATCCTACACTATTAGAAATAAGCGAATGTATTCATAATCCAGTTTTTTCTCAATTTTGTAATGATATAAAAGATCAATATAAGTGTAATGAAAAAATAGAATTTAGTTCTTGTACTTGGGAATTTGGTTGGAATGTGAAGTTTAGAAAGTCTGGAAAAAGTCTTTGTACAATATACCCTAGAGAAGGATATTTTACTGTATTGGCTGTTATTGGGCAAAAAGAAAAAGAAGCTGTTGAGAATATCTTGAATGAGTGTACATCAAAATTAAGAGATATTTATCATCAAACAAAAACTGGCAATGGTCAAAAATGGTTAATGATCGATTTAGAGGATAAAGGAAAAATGTATTTAGATGTTCTTCGCCTTATTGAAATTCGCAAAAGAAGTTAGGAGAATAAGGAGGTTAAAATGAAGTTAAGAAAGTATCAACCCTCAGATTGTAAAGAATTGGTGGAATTGTTTTATAATACAGTACATACGATTAATGCAAAAGATTATACAAAAGAACAATTGGATGTATGGACATTAAAACAAGTTGATTTAGAGAAATGGAATCAGTCATTGCAAGAGCATTTTTGCATTGTTGCTGTTGAAAATGATATCATTTTAGGCTTTGGAGATATAGATAAAACAGGGTACCTTGATCGCTTATATGTTCATGTTGATTATCAAAGGCAAGGAATTGCGAGTGCAATTTGTGATCAATTAGAGTTGGCAGTTTGGGAAAGTATTGTGACACATGCTTCAATAACCGCAAAACCATTTTTTGAACAAAGAGGATATAAAGTGATAAAGGAGCAACAAGTCCAGCGACAAGGAATTTTCCTTGTTAATTTTGTCATGAGAAAAGAAAGGGAAGAGAAATGATTATATTCATAACAGGAGCATCACACACAGGAAAAACGGTTCTTGCTCAAAAGTATAATGTTAATTATATAGTTATTGATGATAAATATGATATAGATCTATTTTAAATAGATCAATTTATGTGTTTTGTAAATCTATAATTGATTGTGTAATGCTTTCAATACTTTGATTTGAAACATCAATTTTT
Source organism: uncultured Erysipelotrichaceae bacterium (assembly GCA_951801965.1). Lineage (GTDB taxonomy): Bacteria > Bacillota_I > Bacilli_A > Erysipelotrichales > Coprobacillaceae > CATOPA01. The sequence continues at coordinate 16,063 of CATOPA010000001.1, forward strand.
ATAGATTGAATATCTTCATAAAGTGGTAAATAAGAAAGACTTTTCTTTAAAATGTGTAAATCTCTTTTTCCTTCTTTTATATCTTTTTGTAATCTCTCTTGTAAAGCTTCTTTTGAACAAATAAGAGATAGGTTTATGACTTGACAATTTGTTAAATCAAGTTTTGAAAGAATTGTATCTATGATGACTTGCTCATGCATAACCCAACAAAAAATAATATTTTGATAACAAGAGCATTGAATAAAATTATTTAAGAGAAAACAAATATTTTCAATTACCATTGCTTTTGTTTCTTGTGTGACTTGAAAAGGATGCATATCCCAACACCAGTCACCATCAAGGAATACACAATTTGGAAGCTTGTTTTTAAGCGATTGAGAGACTGTTGTTTTTCCTACACCCATGACTCCAGATATCATATATAAAGTTAACATGAACATCACCTCAAAATTTATTATAACATTTAAGGAATATTGAGACAATTTTGTTTTGATTGGTTTACTTTAATGAGGATATCCTTTATAATAATGACAATTATAAGGGGTGAGAGAATGATTATTGATGGTAAGAGTATTTCTCAAAAGAGAAAGGATGAATTGAAATTAAAGATTGATCAATTAAAACAGGAAGGGAAAAGACTTCCATGCTTGGCGGTTATTTTAGTAGGTGATCATCAGGCAAGTCAAACATATGTGAGAAATAAGGAAAGAGGATGCCAATATGTAGGTATGGAATCACAAGTTATAAGGCTTTCATCTTCCATAAGTGAGGAAGAACTGATTCAAGTGATTGACAACCTAAATAAAGATAATCATGTTGATGGGATTTTGGTACAACTTCCGCTTCCTAAACATATTCATGAAGAGAAGATATTAGATGTTATTGATCCAATGAAGGATGTTGATGGTTTTCATCCTGTTAATGTTGCTAAATTGGTACTAGGTCAAGAGGGACTAACTCCATGTACACCTCAAGGGATGATGGTTTTATTAGAAGAAATCAATTATGATTTAAGTGGTAAAGAAGTTGTTGTTGTGGGGAGAAGCAATATTGTTGGAAAACCAGTATCTTTCCTTTCTTTAAAAAAGAATGCAACAGTAACAATTGCTCATTCAAGAACAAAGAATTTAAAAGAAGTTTGTCAGCGTGCTGATGTTTTGATTGCAGCGATTGGCAAGGCTAAATTTTTTAATAAAGATTATGTAAAACCAGGTGCTATTGTTTTAGATGTTGGAATCAATCGTGATGAAAATAATAAGTTATGTGGAGATGTAGATTTTGAAGATGTTAAAGAGGTTGCATCTTGTATAACACCTGTACCAGGTGGAGTAGGACCTATGACAATTGCAATGCTGTTAGAAAATACATTACAAGCATATTTAAAGAGAAAGGGATAAATCATGGAATATAATCTTAATGATATTGTTGAAATGAAAAAGCAACACCCTTGCAAAAAGTCTAATCAATGGAAAATTATTAGAATGGGTGCTGATATTAAAGTCAAATGTTTAGGGTGTGGGGCAATTATTATGTTCACACGTCGTGATTTTGAAAAACGTTTAAAAAAGGTGATACCCCAGGGTGAAAATGCAGGATAAATCTATCCTGCTTTTATGTTAAAAAATAGAGCAAAATTGCAAGGGATAATTGATAGAAACACAAGTTTATTTCATATATAATTGTTATGGAGGTGAAGATAATGAGTTTAGGAAATCGTTTATTTCAAGCAAGAAAAAAAGCAGGTTACTCACAAGAGGCAGTGGCTGAAAGATTAGGTGTAAGTAGACAAACCATTTCAAAATGGGAAACCGATGAAACACTACCAGATATCTATCAATCAAGTAGATTGGCAGAGTTTTATCATTTGACTTTAGATGAATTAGTACATTTTGATTTAGATATTAAAGAGATAGAACAAGTTATTCAGAATACTAATGAAGAAAAAGAATCAAAAATTGATTGGACAAATGCTTGGAGCAAGAAATATCCAGTTCTTGCTAATTATCAACAAATTGTACGTATTGAAACATATGCATTACAGATAAGAAAAATGTTAAACGAATTAGAAAGCATGTATGGATTTGATTCTTTAAATAGTATGTTAGTTTTAAAGGATATACTTTATCATGAGTGGAAAGATAATAAATAAGTTATTAATAATACTTACTACTCAAGTTATCCTAGATAAATGAGAAAATTAACTGAGATTAGGTATTGTATTGATTAAAAAAAAGGCATGACATTTTATAGAAATCATGTCTTTTTGCATAGAGATAAAAAGTAGTTTGTAAGATATTAATTTATGCGTTTGTTCAGAGATAGTCATTTTTTGATATGTATTTATAAATAACCAAATAATCAATATCAGTATTTTTGAGTTTTAAATGTTTGAGTTTTGCTGAAGTTAAAGGAATAGAATCATTGTGGATGATATTCCCTGCACAAGGTTTATTTTCATGATCATATCGTTTTTTATTTCTGTGGCAAAAGAGTATGAAAGTCTAAAATGCATCTTCATCACACATCCTTTCTCAATAAAAGAAAAGGAAGGATTTTGCATCTTTCCGCACTTTAACACTCTACACTTATGGTAGTTATACACTGTTATGTGCATAAATCAAGGTGTACTCTCGCCAATGCATCAAATCCACCATCAAAAAAAGAATAATAATTTTAAAATTTTAGATATAAAAAAGTGAGAGGCGCACAGGTCCTCACACAACGTGTATATATAATACTATATTCTTTACATATTGTAAAGAATTATTTTATGGTTTTACACATAAAGATTGAAAAAGTAAATTGTGTCTCATAAAGATTATTGATTTTTTTGATTGCCATATCTATTTCATTTTTCAAACGATTAGATATATCTGGTTCATTGAGAAGAAATGACACCCAAGCTGAAATACCATAGTATCCTATGAAGTAAATTGAATAACTATGTCCTCTAATATGAAAAGGAGATTTTTTACCTAAGATATTTGAGTGATGCGATATCTTATTTCGTCACATTTGGATTGATTTTAAATATACTTTAGTTGGATCAAAAGCAGAAATTGGTTTTTTATAATTTTTTCCATTCATAAATTCATTAAGTTTTTTGCAGCAAAACACTCAATTAGTTTTATCAATGTTCCAAAACTAATATAATTAATAGCCCCCAAAGTGGTATAACCTTTTGATAATCATTAAAATGATGTTTTATAGCAGGTTCTTCTTTCATTTTATAAATATCATCAAACAACTGTTTGCTAACATTTTTATTAAAGTAATCTTCAGCTATAAATTTAATTGTGCTATCATTTTCACAATAATTCTCTTTTAAACCTGCTGTTTTATTTTCCACATTTAATTCAAATGTTACTCTGTCATTTTCGTGACAAAGATTAGCTATACGTGCTCGTAATGATTGCTCTATGATTCTAATTTCTTTAAAAAGTAATATAGATAATTCTTGATCTAATTCATATAAAGCAATCAATTCATTGGATTTATGATTATTATAATTATCTGTTGTCCTATCATAATTATCTAATAGAAATCTATAACCAGTCAGATGATAATAAGTTGTTCTTTTTTTTATAAAATCATTAAGCATATTATTATTGTCTATTATAAGATTGCGATTTTCTAATGTCTTTATACGATGTTCAATACTTAGTGATTTTTTATGAGTTTTAGTAGTATCCATTTAAAGTGCATCCTCCTTAAAACAAAAAGTCTCAAGCCCACACGAATAACTCGAAATTTTATAAATTCATATATTACATTGGTTGTAGCATTTTATAAATAATTTTATTAATATTTCCACATATACTTATAATATTAAAAAGACCTTTTGAATCTTTTTTAATATACAATTAATGTCAAAATTATGTTTTATGTGTAAAATATTATAACATATAATGGAAAATTGTTTAATAAAAAACGAGAAAGTCAGAAAATATTTTATTGTATTTATGTGTGATTTTGAGCAAGAAAAAAGAGCGATAATTCGCTCTAACTTTCTCATAGTAGGGGGCAGGAATTTATTTTAATACTATACTTTTTTTACATAAGCAATCAAGCGCGCCCCTGGTCCAGCATGTGTACCAATAACAGGTCCAACACAGCCATACAAGACTTCTTGGAAAGAAAACTCTTGACGTAAAGTTTCTTCAAATTTATCAAGTCCTTTATCATCACCAGTATAGCCAATAGCAATGGGTTCGCTCAAATCAATATCACCATTTTCATGAATGATATCAATAATTTTCATGATGGCTTTTTGTGTTCCTCTTGCCTTCGTAAATAACATCAATTTTCCATCTTTCAATCCAACAACAGGTTTGAACTTTAAAAGAGAACCTGCAATAGCACTTGTTTTAGAAAGACGCCCACCTTTATAAAAATACTCTAATGTATCAACAACAGCATAAATGTGAATACGTTCTTTATAAGTAAGCAATGTTTTATAAATATCAGCAATATTCATATTCTGATCTCTTAAAGCTATTGCTTTTTCAACTAATAATCTTAAACCTTGTGTAGCATTAAAGCTATCAATAATATAGATGTTTTCATATCCTAATAAATCTCTAGCAATACATGCACTTTGATAAGTACCACTGACCTCACTAGATAATGTTAAGACAAGAATGTCATCATTGTTTTGTTGATGGGTTTCATAAAGTTCTAAAAAGTCTTGTGGAGAAGGTTGTGACGTTGTTGGTAAAACATCAGAATCTTCTAATAATTGATAAAACTGCTGTGGCTGCAAATCTATTCTATCTTTATACTCTTTTCCATCAATAATAACTTTTAATGCAACAATATCAATGTCTTTTTTTCTTGCATATTCTATATCTATATCAGATGTAGAATCGGTAATAATTTTTATCATTTTTATTCTCCTTGGGTTAATTCTTTATATACAGTTTTTAACATTTTTTTAAGAAGTTCTACTTCTTCATCATTAAAAATATTTTCAATATCTCCAAGGATTTTTTGAATATATCTATCGTTATCACGATAAAAAGATAAGAATTTATCTGTAACATATAAACGATATGCACGTTTATCATTTTGACAAACTTCTTTTGTTAGATATCCTTTTTCAATTAATTGATTGATTTTATAAGTTGCATTTGGTTGAGATATCCCCATATAGTTTGCATATTCTAATATTGTGGGATCATCTAACATATAAATAATATCTAAACTAAATGCTTCTTGCATAGTGAGCTCTTTAGATTTAGCACACATTGATGCATAAAAATTCATTTTAAAAATGTTATAGACAGCTTGAAAATCTTCGCTAAGCATAATACACCTCCTAGAGATACTTAAAATATTTTAAGTACAGTATAGTCGTTTTTTTCGAAATGTCAATAATTTAATTAAAAAATTTTAACTATAAAAATTATACCTGCAATAAAAAAAGAGCATAAAACATCACTTATGAAGTGAACACCACAAAGAATACGTCCAATACTTAAAAGTAATGCGATGATACACATCAATATACCGAATATATTGTTTGCATAGAAACATACAAAAGCAATAATAAAAGCACTGACACAATGACGACTAGGAAAAGATTCTCCAGATTTATGGGAAATCAAGGGTTCAATAGAAAAGATTTCAAAAGGTCTAGGTCTATGAATGATTTTTCTTAGTATTGTGACAAATAGAAAGGCTACAAGAGGTTTCAATGTTGCATGTATAAGCATTGAATTTTTTGTGATAAGAAGGTAGAAAAGTAAGCAAGGATAAACAATAAGTACAAAATATGGGAAATATTTTGTGAAAAAAAGAACTGTTTTTTTAAGAAAACCATGCTTTTCAAGAAAATAAGATATTTTTTGATAAAATTCTTCCATGATTTCACCTTCCTGTTCACTATTATAACCAAAAGCTTTATACATGACAAATAAAAAGGAAAGAAAGTGAAAATTTTACTCATATAGAGTTGCTTTTATGGACAATTTTTTATGAAAAGATTATAATAAAATTAAGATTTAAAAATCATGAAAAGGAGATTAAAAATGAACAAATATCAGGGGACAAAAACTGAAAAAAATTTAGAAGCTGCATTTGCTGGAGAATCACAAGCAAGAAATAAATATACTTACTTTGCTTCTGTGGCTAAAAAGGAAGGATATGAACAAATTGCTGCATTATTTTTAAAGACTGCTGAGAATGAAAAAGAACATGCGAAAATGTGGTTTAAGGAATTGAATGGCTTAAAAGATACAGCTCAAAATCTTGAAGCTGCTGCTGATGGTGAAAATTATGAGTGGACTGATATGTATGAAGAATTTGCAAAAACAGCTCAAGAAGAAGGATTTGATGAGTTGGCAGAAAAATTCAGATTGGTTGGAGCTATTGAAAAACATCATGAAGAAAGATATCGTGCTTTGTTGAAGAACATTGAAACATCTTCTGTTTTTGAAAAGAGTGAAGTCAAAGTATGGGAATGTCGTAATTGTGGGCATATTGTTGTTGGAACAAAAGCGCCAGAAGTTTGCCCAACATGTGCGCATCCTCAAAGCTATTTCGAGATAAATGCAAAGAATTATTAATATAAAAGAATTATAAGAGGAGGTGATGTCATGGGTAGAAGCAGTGGCGGAGGTGGTCGCTCTGGTGGAGGCTTCGGTGGAGGCCGATCTTCAGGAGGATTTCGCTCAAGTGGAAGATCATCAGCAAGCAGAAGCTCATATAGAAGTTCTTCTACACCAAGAACATATTATAGATCAGGACCACGTTACTATGGTGGACCTCGATATTATGGAAGAAGAGCATCGGTAGGTTCATCTATTGCTGGTGTTATTGCAACAATCATTATTGTTGTTATGTGTATAGGTATATTTGCTTCTGTTTTTATGTTTACAGGATCGAATGATCATATTGCTAAAAATACAACTGAACGTACACCATTATCTCATGTTGTCACAAAAACAGATTGGTATGATGATCAATTAGGATGGATAAGAAGTTCAAATAAATTGGTAAAAGGACTTGAACACTTTTATAATGAAACAGGGGTACAACCCTATGTGATGCTGATTCCATATTCACGAGATTATTGGAATGGAAATAGTTTAGATTTAACAAAGGCTGATCAATATCTGAATGATGTTTATGAGATGAAATTTAAGGATGAAGGTCATTTCATTTTTGCTTATTTTGCTTGTCGAGCAGATAAAGAGTCAGAAATGGAAGGTGAAATCAGGTATTTAAGTGGCTACGCGGCTGATACGATTATGGATAGTGAAGCATTAGATATTTTAGAAGGTCACTATCAAAAGAATTATAATGATTTAAGTTTATCAACAGAGCAATTGATTGGAAATACATTTTATGAAACAGCAGATTCAATTATGAGTAAACCAACAAATGGTTGGGATTTTATGAAGATTGCTATTGTTGTTGTAGGTATTGTTGCAGGAATTGGCATTATTTATGCAATTATCAAAACAAAAGCAAAACGTGAGAAAGAAAAAGAAGAGTATACAAAAGAAATCCTTGATAAACCATTAGAAACATTTGGTGAAGATACAAGTGATTTAGAAGAAAAATATAAATAAAAGGAGGAAATAAAAATGAGTATTATTTCAAGATTTAAAGATATTATGTCTGCAAATATTAATGCACTATTAGACAAGTGTGAAGATCCAGCAAAAATGGTAGATGAATATTTGAGACAAGTGAGTGAAGAACTTGCTGAAGTCAAAAAAGAAACAGCAAGTATCATGGCAGAAGAAAAACGTGCAAAACGTTTGGTAGATGAAAACAAGGAACAAATAGAAAAATATGATAATTTAGCTAGAAAAGCATTAACAGCTGGAAATGAAGATGATGCAAGAGTTTTCCTAGCAAAGAAACAACAATATGTAACTAATGGAGAAGATTTACAAAAATCATATGATATTGCACATGATAATGCTGAAAAAATGCGTGAAATGCATGATAAATTGACAAAAGATCTTCAAACATTAGAACAACGTAGAAGAAATGTGAAAGCAAAAGTTGCTGTGGCAAAAACACAGGAAAAAATGAATAAGATTACAGGATCAATGGATTCAGCAAGCAGTTCTATGAAAGCATTTGAAAGAATGGAAGAAAAGGCTGATCATATGTTAGATCAAGTCAATTCAATGACTGAATTAGATAGTGTTCCTGTTGATGAAGCAACATCATTAGAAGAAAAGTATTCTGATAAAGAGAAGAATATTGATGATGAGTTAGAAAAATTAAAAAGGGAAATGGGATTGTAAGAGTTCTGCATTTGCAGAACTTTTTTGTTTCTTTATTTTTCAAAAATAGAGATTCTTTTCTGTTTTTGAAAGACTATTCATTTTGTGAAAGTGTTATCGGTTTTAGATATTGTAAGATAATATGAAAGAAGACTACAATATATGTATAGAAAAAAGTATTGGTAAAGTTTAGAGGAAGGGAGCTTTAAAAATGAAAAAAAGAAAAGTAATACCAGGCATTTTATCAGCATTAATGGCATTGTCCTTAATTAATGTTGGTAATTTACATGCTGTTGAAGGACCAGTTATTCCAAATCCTTCATTTGAAAAAGAAATTAATAAAGAGGATATGCAGTTTTATAAAGCTGAAAGAACTGATGAAATGGCACATGATGGAAAGTATTCTATCAAGGTTGGTATGGAAAAACCAACAAATGAAAACGAAGTTCCAGCATGGCGTTATACTTCTGGTAAAGGAAGTGTCAATATTGTTATTAGAAATGTAGAGCCAAACACAACATATAAAGTGACTGCTTGGGTTTATAATAAAACGAATGTAAAAATGTCAACAGGTGTTGTAGATATTGAAGGACAACATACTTCGTCACCTTGGAAATTAGCATCTGATATCAAAACAGCTCAATTTCAAAGCACTGACGAATGGAGAAAAAATGAACATACTATCACAACTGGTCCAAGAACAAATGAAATCTATGCTTTTGCATATACTGAGTGGACTGGTGATCTTAATGGATGTGGGTTGTTTTATGTAGATGATTTTTCAATTGAAAAAATAGAAACAAAGGATGTGCAGGCAAAGGCATCAATCAATTATACAGTTAAAGATGAAAATAGTTTTCCAGAAACAATTCCTGCTATTCAAGAATTTGAAGCAACTCAAGGATCATTTAGATTAGATGTCAAAAATCAAGTTTTTTCTAGTGATAAATTTAGTATGGAAAAAACAAAATACTTAGCTGAAAGTATGGTAAAGAAAGGTATTATTAAAAACTATACAATTAATGAAATTGATGATGCAACTAAAGGAAAAGGAATTGTTGTTGCAAAACAACCAATCAATTTTAAATTATCAGGATTAACACAAAATGCAAAAATTGATGCATATCAAATTGATATAGAAAAAGATAAAATTGTTCTTTATTCTGATTATATTGAAGGTATTCAAAATGGAACCATGACATTGCTTCAAGCATTTACACAAAGAAAGATGTTACCAGCAGGATCTGTTCATGATTATACTGATCAAGTGATTAGAGGGTTACAAGTTGACTCAGGAAGAAGATATTACTCTATTGATTGGTTAAAAGAGCAAATTGAACAAATGGCTTATTATAAACAGAATAAATTACAATTACGTTTAAAAGACAATGAAGGAATTCGTTATGATTCTAAAGTTGCTGCAGCGATGGTTAATGAAAAAGCTGGATATTGGACACAAAAAGAAGTCGATGAATTAGTAAATTATGCAGCTAAATTCAATATTGAAGTTATTCCAGAAATTGATTTCCCAGGACATGCAGAACAAGATGCATTCTATTACAAAGATTGGGGATTAGGTGGATCAACAAAAGCATTAGACTTCTCAAAACCAGAAGTCAGAGAGTATATGATTAATGTTTACAAAGAGGCAGCTGATTTCTTCCATGCAAAAACAATTCACATTGGTGGTGATGAGTTTTTCCAAAGTGGTTATACAAATGAAGGAAAGAAAATTCTTGAACAATGGGTAAGAGATGAAACAGGTGATGATAAAGCAAATGATCATGATGCATTAAAATTATTCTTTAATGAAGCAGCAGAAGAATTATTTAAAAAAGATTTAAAGGTATTGGTATGGAACGACAATATTAATGATTTAGAAGGTGTAGTGCCATTAAATAAGGATATTATTGTGGATTTCTGGGCAGGAACTATTTATGGATCAATTCAAGCAAGCAAAACTGCTAATGCTGGATATCAAATTATGTCAAGTTCTTCATCTAATTATCATGACTTATGGCCACAAGATGATAAATTGGATAGGCCACTTCCAAAGAAATTGTATGAGAACTTTACAAGATATACATATTCACGAGGATTTAGCCCAGATGAAGTTTTAACAGAGAATTTAGATAAGGCATTAGGGCAAATGTTCCCAATTTGGGATGATGCTCATGGATATGTACCAGAGTATATCTTATCAAGAACATTATATCCAAGATATGCAGTGTTCTCATTAAAAACTTGGGGAGCAGATTATCAAAATCCTATTGATTATGCAGAGTTTGAGAGATTGGTTTTCACTCTTGAATCTCCAATGAGTGATACTAGAGATCAAGTTAAAATTAATTATAATGAAAAAGATTTATTCGTAGTTGCATCAACTATTAATGAAGCATTGGAAGCAAGAATGGATAAAATGACAGGATATGCTAAGGAAAATGCTGAAAATTTATATGCAGATGTTGATGAAATCGTTAAAAGCTTAGCAGATTATACAACAAAATCATGGTCAACATTTGAAGAGGCATTAAAAAATGCTAAAGCAGTTATGGCATATGTGAATTCAACTCAAGAAGATGTTGACGCAGCAACTCATACATTAAAAGAAGCATTTGCCAAACTTGATATTGTTAAAGCTGATAAAGAAGCACTATATGATGCACTTAATAGCGTCAATAACCTAAAAGAGTCAGAGTACAAAAAGGCTGGTTGGCAAGCATTACAAGAAACAATAGCTACTATCAATGAGCAATTAGAAGCTGGTGATGGAAATCCTACACAAGAACAAGTGGATACTGCTACACAATCATTGATTGATGCCATTGCTGCATTAGAAAAGAAACCTAGTAAGTTTATATTACAATATTATATTGATAGTGTTTCAAATGCAATAGAATCAGATTATACCGCAGAAAGTTGGGCCCCTTTTGCAGAAGCGCTGGCACATGCACAAGAAGTGAATGATGACGATAGTGATGACTTAACTTCGCAAGAGATTAGCAATGCTGCAAATAACTTATATAGTGCTTATAGACAATTAGTTAAAATAGATGCTCCAGCAGCAAGAATGGCAAATGCTCAAACATTAAAAACTGTGGTTGATAAAACGGCATTACAAGCTGCTATTGATGAAGCGGAAACATTGAATCCAGAAAGATTTGTTAGTAAAACAACTTCTACAACACACCTTGTAAAAGAATTGATTTATCGATTTGAAAATCTTGAGTATTTAGAAGATGGTAAGGTAACAGTTCAGTATGTAGATAAAGATGGCAAAGAACTTGCTAAACCGATAGTATTGGAAGATAAAATAGGAACTGAATACAAAACAACAGCTCTTGAGATTGATGGGTATAAACTTGTTGAAGTTCCAAAAAATGCTAATGGAATATTTGATAGAAAAGAACAGGTTGTGACTTATCAATATGAATTGATTATTCATGTTGATTCAGAACCAGAGACTACAGATAAAGATCAATCAACAGTGAAGACTGGTGATAGTACAAATATGATAGTATTGGGAACATGGTTTGTAGTTGCATTAGGTGGTATTGTTCTTTCAATAAAAAAGAAAAAACAAAATATGTAAATGAAAAAGTGTATCTCTACTTCTATAAAGTAAAAACAGTTAGATTGTTCTAACTGTTTTTACATATTATGAGTATAGACTTATAGAGAATAGTTGACAGAATCGAAGAAAATGATTTTGATAAAGATAAGAATGCTGATAAAATCGTAAAAAAGATTCTGTAATGCAGAACCTTTTCTTAATGTATAGAAACAACATATTTATGATAATAGCGATTAATTAAACAATCTATAAAAAAGAGCAATTTATATTTTCCGACACTTTCATCATCATGTTCACCTAAAGTAATCACATCTGTAAATTGTTGAGAAAATTTTGCTTGAGCATTTTGTGTAATTAAAACATTTTTAGCAAGAGAAATGATTGCTGGAATTGTAATAGCTTTTTCCATCAATAAAGTTCCTTCAAGTGATATAAAGATACATAAATCATTTTGTCGAATTTCTTTGACAACTTCAATTTGATGTTCTTTTCTAGGATAAAACTCTATATTTTTCCCTGTTGTTAATATAGCTCTTTGAAAAATATTTGCTAAATCACCAGGAATGTGTGTAGCAAAAATAATAATGCGCTCAGCCTGATGAATATAATCGCATAAAAGATCGATTTGCTCCATGAGTTTTTTATCGTCAATCGTATCTATGCTGTTTTTAATTTTGTCTATAAATGATAACATATCAATTTGACGAAATGCAGCACTATCAATAATTTGTTCATTTTGTTCTTCTTCAATGCCAAGGCAGTCTTCTTTAAAATCATTAAAGCTAGGGTAACCCAGTTGCTGAGAGAATCTACTCATGCTTGAGGGAGAAGTATAACACATTTCAGCAATATCCTGCAAAGATGTTTTCTTTTTAATTTGTTTCATATTCTTTAATAAGCACCTTGCAATATTGACATCATTATTGTCATTATTGGGAGTTGTGTTGATAATATTTTGAAGTTTATAAATAAATCCTGCCATAAAACCTATCCTCTTTTATTATATTCTTTTAAAAATTATATCATAATCAATCTATAAAGTGTATATGTTTTTTCATAATTTGAAATCCCATTCATTTTTTGAAATGATATTTATAGATTGAAATCAATTCTTGAAATGTGTAATGAAACTCCTTTTTTTAAAACTTATAATAAAGATAGATATAAAAGGGAAAGCACCAAATATATCATGTATACAAGGAGGGAATAAGAAATGAAAAAAAGGAAGTTGATTTTATCTTCAGCTCTTGCTCTAGCAACGGTATTAAGTAGTGGCTTTATGAATGTCAGCTATGCTGTAGATGGACCGTATATTGCAAATCCATCATTTGAAAATCCACTTGATGCAAGTGAAAATCAAGTTTATAAAGCTGAAAGAACTGATGAAAAAGCGTTTGATGGGAAGTATTCAATGAAAGTTGGTATGGTTAAACCAACTGATGAATCAAAAGTCCCTTTATGGCGTTACACTCAAGGAAAGGGAAGCGTTAATGTTATTATTCATAATGTGAAACCTAATACAAAATACGATGTTTCTATACATTACTTTAATGAGACAGGTGTAAAGATGTCGACAGGTGTTTTGGATATTGAGGGAAAACACACAACTTCACCATGGCAATTGGCATCAAGTATTAAAACGGATCAAGCGAAAAGTGCAGATTGGAAAGAACATACACATACACTAACGACTGGTCCTAGAACAAATGAAATTTATGCATTTGCATATACTGAATGGACAGGAAATGAAACAGGTTCAGGATTGTTTTATGTTGATGGTGTAGAAATTAAAGAATCAGATACACAGACAAGTGTTGATGAAGAAACTTCTATTGAATATACAGCAGCAGATTTAACTGATTTTCCAGCAACAGTTCCTGCTATAAGCGAATTTGAAAAAGGAAAAGAAGAAGGATTTTATAATATTTCAACAAAACAGCAAGTTTTTTCAACAGATGAGTTCAGTCAAGAAAAAACAAAATATCTTGCTGAAAGTATGGTGAAAAAAGGAATTATTGAAGATTATTCAATACGTGTGATTGAAGATGTCAAAGATGGTAAGGGTATTGTTGTTGTAAAACAACCAATTCAATTTAAGCTCCCTGAAAATATAAAAGAGAGTCAAATTGATGCTTATCAAATTGATATTACATCAAAGAAAATTGTTATTTATTCTGATTATATTGAAGGAATTCAAAATGGAACAATGACACTTTTACAGGCATTTGCACAAAGAAAGGCATTACCATTAGGAAGTGTTCATGATTATACTGATCAGGTTATTAGAGGATTACAAGTTGACTCAGGAAGAAGATATTATTCAATTGATTGGCTAAAAGATCAAGTTGAACAAATGGCTTATTATAAACAAAATAAGTTACAATTACGTTTAAAGGATAATGAAGGTATTCGTTATGAATCAAAAGTTGCTGCTGCGATGATTGATGAAAAAGGTGGATACTGGACTCAAGAGGAAGTTGATGAATTAGTCAATTGGGCAAATCAATTCAATATTGAAGTTATTCCAGAAATAGACTTCCCTGGTCATGCAGAACAAGATGCATTCTATTATAAAGATTGGGGATTGGGTGGTTCATTAAAAGCTTTAGATTTCTCAAAACCAGAAGTCAGAGAATATATGATTAATGTCTATAAAGAAGCAGCTGATTTCTTCCATGCAAAAACAATTCATATTGGTGGAGATGAATTCTTCCAAAGTGGATATACAACAGATGGAAAGAAAATTTTAGAAGATTGGATTCGTAAAGAAACAGGAGATGATAGTGCAACAGATAAAGATGCTATTAAGTGGTTCTTTAATGAAGCGGCTGAAGAATTATTTAAAAAGGATTTAGAAGTCGTTGTATGGAATGACAATATCTTTGATTTAGAAGGTGTTGTTCCATTGGATAAGAGAATTATTATTGATTTTTGGGCAGGAACAATGTATGGATCAATTGGGGCTCCAGATACAGCAAATGCTGGATATCAGATTATGTCAAGTTCATCATCTAACTACCATGATTTATGGCCTCAACGTGATAAGTTAGATAGACCTTTACCAAAGAGAACATATGAAGAATTTACAAGATATCATTATTCAAAAGCTTCATATTCATATTCTAATGATGTTGTTTTAACAGATAATTTAGATAAATCTTTGGGACAGATGTTCCCAATTTGGGATGATGCTCATGGTTATGTACCAGAATATATTTTAACAAGATCATTATTCCCAAGATATGCAGGATTTGCATTGAAAACATGGGGTGCTGATTTTGAGACAGCAATGAGTTATGCTGAATTTGAAAGATTAATCTTTGCATTAGGATCACCAAGAGATGATTTGTATACTCAAAGTAAGATTAATTACAATGAATCAGATTTAGATCTTGTGATTGCTGAATTAGAAGGTGCACTTGTAACAAGATCAGCAGATCAAATTGTCGCAAATAATGTTTCACAATTACAAAAAAAGATTAATGATGTCAAAGCAAATAAGGCATCATATCAAAAAGATGGTTTCTACACAGAAGTGATTGATAATTTGATTTATGATTATGAAAATATTCAATATACAATCCCATCTATTGATAAAGATGATTTAGAAGCGAGAGTAGAAGAAGCGTTGAAAGTCACTGATAAAGAATTGGAAATTGTTATTCCTATTGCGGTTACAGAATTTAAGGAAGCATTGAAAGAGGCTCAAGATGTTCTTGCTGATACTGCAGCTTCTCAAGATGCAGTCGATGAGGCATATGTACGCTTGGTTGATGCTATTGATATGTTGAAAAAGCATAAAGGTGATAAAACAGAATTAGAAAAATTAGTGAAAAATGCTGAACAATTATCAAAGAATCAATACAATGATACATCATGGAAAGCACTAGCTACAGCTCTTGAAAAAGCAAAGGTTGTTTTAAATGATGAAAATGCAACAGCCGAAGAAGTGGCTAATGCTCAAAAACAACTTCAAGATGCTCTTGATGCATTGATTAAGATTGATACTCATAGTGAACAAGAAACAATAAAAACTGGGGATTCAACAAATCTTATTGTGATTGCTGCTGTATGTCTTGTTGCATTTGGTGGTATTGTACTTTCAATGAAAAAGAAAAAACAAAATATGTAAAAAGGTCATCTTTCTACTGCTATAAAGTAAAAACAGTCAGGTTATTCTGGCTGTTTTTACATATAACTTTACTTTCTATATTTTTTCTTATAGGCTGCGGAGATAAATCCTTGAAATAAAGGTTCACTTTTATTTGGTCGTGAAACAAATTCAGGATGAAATTGACAAGCTATGTAATAAGGATGATCATTTAATTCTATGATTTCTACAAGATTTCTTTGAGGATTTCGTCCTGAAAAAATAAGACCATATTCTTGTAGTATAGCTTTATATTGATTGTTGAATTCATAGCGATGTCTATGTCTTTGCTTAATCATTGGTTTTTGATATAAAGAATAGGCTTTAGAGTCTTTTAAAAGTTCACAATCATAATCACCTAATCTTTGTGTGCCTCCTAAATTTTTTAAAGACTGATCATTCATTAAATGAATAAGAGGTGTTTGACAATGTTCATCAAACTCTACTGAATTGACATCTTGGAGATGACAGACATTTCTCGCAAATTCAATGGAAGCAATTTGCATACCTAAACAAATTCCAAGAAAAGGAACTTTATTTTCTCGAGCATATTTTGCAGCAGTAATCATACCTTCAATACCACGTTGACCAAAACCACCAGGAATCAAAATACCATCAGCATTTTCTAATAAGAGGTTGACGTTGTTATCATTGATATCTTCAGCATTAACCCATTCTATATGTATATGAGAATTTTCATAATATCCAGCATGTTTTAGGGCTTCATTGACAGAAAGATAGGCATCAGGTAATTGAACATACTTTCCAACTATTTTTATTGTTAAGTCTTTATTCAATCCTTTAACTCTTTGAATAAGATTTGTCCATTCTTGCATGTCTGCTTTTTTAGTATTAATTTTAAGATGATTTAAAACAATATCATCCATATGTTGATTTAATAGCATCATAGGAAGTTCATATAATACTTCGACATCATAATTAGAAATAACTGCTTCAACAGGAACATTACAAAATAAAGAAATTTTTTCTTTTAATTCATTATCAATATGTTTTTCACTACGACAAACAATCATATCTGGTTGGATACCATAGCCTCTTAATTCTTTAACACTATGTTGTGTTGGCTTCGTTTTAACTTCGTGACTTGCTTTGATATAGGGAAGAAGTGTTGTATGTATGTAGAAGGTATTTTCGTATCCTACATCCAAACGAAATTGTCTAATAGCTTCGATGAATGGAAGGCTTTCTATATCTCCAACTGTTCCACCAATTTCAGTAATAACAATATCAGCTTGACTGCTTTTTGCAGCAGCATAGATTCTTGATTTGATTTCATTTGTAATATGGGGAACGACTTGAACAGTTGCTCCTAAATAATTTCCTTTACGTTCCTTCGCAATGACATCACTGTATATTTTTCCAGTTGTAATGGAAGAATGACAGTTGAGTTCTTCGTCAATAAATCGTTCATAGTGTCCTAAATCTAAATCAGTTTCAGCACCATCACTTGTGACAAAAACCTCTCCATGTTGAAATGGTGACATTGTTCCTGGATCTACGTTAATATATGGATCAAGTTTTTGCATGAAAACTTTTAATCCTCTTTGTTTTAAGATTCTTCCAAGTGATGCGGCAGTTAATCCTTTTCCTAGTCCCGAAACAACACCACCTGTCACAAATATATATTTTGTCATTTTTTTAACCTCCTTTAAAATAAAAAAAGCACTTCATAGGAAAGCTATGAGTGCCCTTTATCATTTTAACAAAAAAATATTATCAAAGCAATGATTTTCTATTACATGTTAAAAATAGTTTTTCCTCATATGAAAAATAAATAGAAAAACTACATGTCATTACAAGTCAACTCAATATCAAAAAAGTATGATAAATAGAGGGGGATTTGAACATGAAAAAACTGGACTATATAGAAGTTGATGGTATTTTATACCCAGATTTACATGTAAATGTAAAATAATTAGGTTATTTTGGTGTGAAAAAGAAGGAATACATGAAGATGAAAAGGTACATTATTTGATCATCTTGAACAGACAGATATTCAAGTAAATGATATGTACGACAGACTTGTAGATCAATGCAAAAAACAAAGAAATATAACAGAAGAACTAAAAGAACAAGATCAAATGTTATGATACAAGAAATGAATAACATTAAGAATTGTGTGAATGAAGTTATATTAAATGAATTAATTTATGAGTAGTCATAAGAATTCAGTGTAGAAATATGCTGAGTCTTTAAATGTATAGATAAATTTTATTTTATCAAATGGAAATAAGAATGGAATACTATATTGTCTTGATTTATAGAATAATATTTCTTATTTGAAAATAAATATTTGTGAATACCAATATTAATCTGTTAAATGACCATAAAAAATGATATACTTAAAATAGTTTCGTAATAAATGCTAAGTAGGAGGTAAATATACATGGATGTTTGTTACAATAAATTGTTTAAATTACTTATTGATAAAAATATGAAAAAAACAGAGTTTTCAAAGGCAGCAGGAATTAGTGCTAATACACTAGCAAAATTATCAAAAAATGATTATGTTTCTATGGAAGTATTAGTAAAAATTTGTAGAACATTAGAATGTACACCAAATGATATTATGGATATTTTATCTGCTAATAATAAGGAGGGTACAAATGAATATTAATGAACCCTATAAAGCATCATTTACCCGTGAACAGTTCTTATTTTATGAAATGAGAACAGTATCACAATTAATGATTGAAGGTAAAAACGATATAGAAATTAGGCAACTTGTATTTGATAATAATTTGTTTCAATATCCAACTGAAAAATCGGTAGATAGAATGGTTAAGAACTGCTTAAAAAGATTACATCTTTTAGAGGATATGAGATTAGTTAGCATTATTGCTAATGGAGCATCAGATAGTGCGAAGCAAGTCTGCTTATATGCAATGATGAATCAATATCGTGTGATTAATGAGTTTATGGTCAATGTCATTGGTGAGAAATATAGAATTAAGGATTTTTCTTTCTCAAAAAAAGATATGAATGTTTTTTTCTCTAGATTACAAGAACAAAGTGACGTTGTGGCTAGTTGGAGTGATTCAACTATTCAAAAATTAAAACAAGTTATTATTAAGATGCTTGTTGATACTGAATATTTAGATGATTCTAAGTCAGAAACACTGAATACAATTTTAATTGATTTTGATTTAAAAAATATATTAATTGATAAAAGAGATTATGCGACTTTATCAGTCTTTAATTATTTTGAAGGAGAGTAGTTATGGAAGGTGTAAAAGAGAGACTGGATCGTTTAAAAAAACTGATTCAAGAATCTGATTTTTTGGAAGGAAAAGGTTTGAGTAATGAGGTTAATATACGAATATTTTGTTATGATCCAAAAGAAGAAATGATTATTCGTCATTTTATTAAACGAATTAGTAGTGAATCATTAGATTGTCGTATAATTCATTATGACTTATATGAGGTCTTTTTGAATATATGTAAAGATAAGCGTATTTTGGATCGAATTCCCGCATTAGAAGAAAAGAAAGGGAAAGAGTTTATACATAAACAATTTGAAAAAAGTTGCGATGCAAAAACTTTTGCTTCAAAGATGCAATACGAAATTCATCAAAAAGGTGATGTTGTTGTGTTAAGTGGCATTGGAAAAGTATTTCCATTTATGCGAGTGCATTCTTTATTAGAAGCTATGCAACCTTTGTTCAATGATGTACCTATTTTAGTTTTTTATCCAGGAGATTTTGATGGCCATTATGTGAAATTATTTAATAAATTAAAAGCAAATGAATATTATCGTGCGTTCAAATTAATTTAGGAGGGGTTAATTATGTTGATTGAGAAGATGTTTGAAAAGGATATAAATCGTCCAATTAATGGCGTTATTCAAGTAGAGCAAGATAAAAAAGATGTTATTAAACAAGAAGTTAGTGAATATGTGATTACAACAGAATTGAAGAAACATTTTAATAAATTTTTTGAGAATTATGGTGCATCTTTTACAACACCAACTGATAACACAGGGGTATGGATTACAGGGTTCTTTGGAAGTGGGAAATCTCATTTCTTAAAGATGTTATCTTATTTGTTAGAAAATAAGGATATTGATGGCAAACCAACCGTTGAATATTTTAGAGAAAAATATGATGATGAACTTTCTTTTATGAATATAGTTCAATCAACAAATGTTCCTACAGAAACGATTCTTTTTAATATTGATGTAGAAGGATCAATGACAAAAGATGATACAGCAGTATTAAGGGTATTTGCAAAGATGTTTTATGATCATCTAGGTTTTTATGGTGCTGACTTAAAACTTGCTAAATTAGAACAATTTATTTCTAAACGTGGGAAAATGGATGAATTTAAAACTGTTTTTGAACAAAAGAATGGTGAATCTTGGGAAGATACACGAGAAAATTATGTATTCTTTGAAATGGATGTCATTGATACATTAGTTGAAGTATTAGGGATGACTGAGGATGCTGCACAACATTGGTTTGATGGTACTGAAACTGCGGATATTTCTATTGGTCAATTAGTAAGTGAAATTAAGGATTATATTGATTCTAAACCAAAAGGATTTAGATTATTATTTATGATTGATGAAGTGGGCCAATATGTTGGAACAAATACAAGTTTATTATTGAACCTTCAATCATTAATTGAAAAATTAGGTTCTGTATGTCGTGGTCAAGTATGGGTTGTCGCAACAGGACAAGAAGCATTAGATGATATGATTAAAGTACGTACAGATGAATTTTCTAGGATTATGGCACGTTTTAATGTTCGTTTAAGTTTAACTTCTTCAAGTGTTGGCGAAGTTATTGAAAAGCGTTTATTAACGAAAACACCTGAAGCATATGATAACTTGATAATGGTTTATGATAATAATGATTCTGTTTTGAGTAATTTATATTCATTACAATCTCAAAAGAAAGATTTGAAAGGGTATCGCTCTGGGGATGAGTTTGCTCGTATTTTTCCATTTGTTCCTTATCAATTTATCATTATGAAAGATGTGTTTAATGAAATTCGTAAGAAAGGTCATGCAGGAAAACATCAATCTAGTGGAGAACGTTCGATGTTAAATGGATTCCAAGAATCAGCACAAAAAATTAAAAATAGGGATGAGTTTGCGTTAGTTCCAATGTATTATTTCTATGATACATTGCATAGTTTCTTAGACACAGCAATTCGTAGTGTCATTGAACGTGCTGAAAAAGCAGCACAGTATAATGAAGGATTAACTGAATTTGATGTTAATTTATTAAAGTTATTATATTTAATTCGTTATATTGATGATGTGCCTTCAAATGTTGAAAATATTACGATTTTAATGGCAGATGATCTTCGTGTTGATAAACAAGTATTAAGAGAAAAAGTAAAAAAATCATTAGATTGTTTAATTAATCAAAACTATGTATCTCGCAATGGTGATGTATATATGTTTTTAACAGATGAAGAGCAAGATATAGCAAGAGATATTAAAAATACTGAGGTTGATACTTCGACTATTGTATCTCGTATTGGTGATTTAATTTTTAATGATATTTATAGAACAAAGAAATATAAATATGGAAAATATAACTTTGATTTTAATGCAGGCGTTGATAATCAAGTTACAGGTTCTACATCATTAGATGCAATAAAATTACATTTTATGACTGTGGCTGCAGATCCAAATGAACTTCAGGAGCTACAATTAATAACAAATTCTAAGAACTCAGAAGCTATTATTGTATTATCTGATGATTATAAATATTTCGAAGCAATGGAAATGGCTGAGAAGATTCGTAAATATGTAAAACAAATTAATGTCAACCAAAAACCAGCAAATGTTCAAAAGATTATCACTGATAAACAAAATGAAGCTAGAAGATTAGAAAAACAAGTGATTGATGATATTAAAGAGGCTATTGTTAATGGTAAATATTATATTGATGGGGAAGTTGTATCTATTCAAGGAAATGATGCAGTAAAGAAAATTGATGAAGCTTTAAAATATTTAGTAGAGCATACATATTATAATTTGAATATGATTGAAGAAAACTTTGATACTGATGCAGAAATCATAGCGATATTAAACGGTACAAATCGTTCAATAGAAGGTATGAAATCTAATGCTCAAGCTCAAAATGAAATTGTAAAATACTTAGATTTACAATACAGTATGAAAATGCCAACATCAATGTTTGATATTCAACAAAGATATTCTAAAAAACCTTTTGGATGGAGAGAATCTGACATTGCTGGTGTTGTAGCACAAGTCATTGTAAGTCAAAATGCAATTATTAAATATGCAGGGCAAGTCATTAAACCTAACGATCATCGTATGGTTGGTTTCTTAAGAAAGAAAACAGAAATAGGTCAAGTTAAAATCTCTAAGAGAATAGGTATTGATAACTATAAAATCAATCAAACAAAAGCATTCTTAAGAGAATATTTAGATGTTATGGATATTCCAAATGATGAAGATAGTTTAATTGCTTATATTATAAAAAATTTCAATGATAAAAAAGTAGAACTTCAGGATTATTTAAATAGAAATAAACAAAGACATTATCCTGGATATAAACAAATTCAAGATGGTTTATCTTTTATTGAAGAAGTGTTAAGAAATCAAAATGATAATGTTGCTTTAGTAGATACTGTTGTTGATTTACAAGATGATCTTTTAGATAACAAAGATGATATGAAGGATGTAGAACAATTCTACAATATACAGTATAGGTTATTTGAAAACGCAGATAACGTATTAAGAATAGCAGAGAGAGAAAAAGATTATTATGTAGGTGATGAGATTGTTGAACAAGCAATCGTATCAATGAAAGAAATAGTATGTTATCAAGATAATTACAATTATTCTCGTATTCCAAAGTTAAATGAATATATTGCCACTATTAAAGATGCAAAACAATCATTATTAACTGAAAAGAAACAAGAAGTATTGAATGTTATTGAGCAATGCTTTGCAGAGGTTGAGGCAAAAGCTCAAGTAGATATGAATAATTTATCTAGTATTTTAAATCAAGCAAGAATTAGTTTTGATAATAAGAAACAAGAAGTTGAAATGCTTGATGATTTAGTTGCTTTAGAAGCTAAAAAACAAGCTTTATTTAATGATGCAACTCGATATATTATGACTATGGAGCAAGCATTAACACCTGCCCCAGTAAAACCAACACAACCAGTAACAAAAAAAGATCAGCCAGTTAAAAAAGTGAAGCAATATTATAGACAAGTTATTTTCCCGACAAAAACTATAAAAAATGAAGAAGATATTGATAATTACTTAAAAGAATTAAAATCTAAATTAATGGGATTAATCCAAGATGGTGATGAAATTAAATTGAATTAGGGAGATTACTATGATTAATTATGATGATATTAAAAGTCAAATTATTATATCAATGAAGAATGTTGAACAACAATACTATACTCCTTTAGTTGCTAAATCAGAATTAACATCAGATACTATAAAAAGAGAGCGAAATTATTGTTATGAACTTTATCATCAATTACGTTCAAATAAAATTTTGATGGAAATGATTAAAGAAAATTATACTTTTAGTTCTGAGATTGACAAACGAGGACATGAATTATTTGAGGATGATTTAATACCAGATTTCATTCTTCATAGACCAGGTAAAATGTCCTTTGAAAATAAAGATAATCTTTTAGTAATAGAGGTTAAAGTTGTATTGGATAGTAACTCTTATGATGGCATTGCTAAAGATTTTTATAATTTGTCATTAATGTTAAGCGAATATGGATATCAGTATGGTATATTTATTTTAATCAACCATGATTTAAACGAATTTAAAAGAAAATTTAGATATATATGTAATAAAAGTTGGTTTGCAAATATGAAAGAAAATCAAAAGGAAAAATTTTCTGAGATTGATATTATTTGTTCAAAAGAAGAGGGAAAAATAGATAGTATTATTACATTAGAAAAACTAATGAAGGAGGCTGATTTATGAATAAAACAGCAATAAAAAACTATGCTGTCTGGGCTCGTAATGAATTGATTGAACGAGTGACTAGAAAAGCATTTGAATATGAAGTTACAAATGTAGGTGAATTAAATAGCACGTTAGACGTTGTAAACGGAAAACTATTAACAGCAGATGAAAAGAAACAACGTCAAGAGTTAATTCGTGTTGTAAAAGAAAAAGGGTTTGATCAAGTTATGGAAGAAGTGGCATATACTTGGTTTAATCGCTTTATTGCGTTGCGTTTTATGGAAGTAAATAATTATCTTCCAAAGCGTGTAAGAATCTTTACAAATGAAAATAATGAATTTAAACCTCAAATTATCGATGAAGCAATGAATCTTGATTTATATGGGTTAGATAAAACAGAAATCTATGAGTTACTTCAATCAAACAGGCGTCAAGAGTTATATAAGAAATTGTTAATTGCGACTTGTAACGATATGGGGAATTATTTGCCAGGAATGTTTACAAAGATTAATGATTATAAAGTGTTGTTGTTTCCAGATAACTTATTAAATGATGATAGTGTATTAGGAAAACTAATTTCTGATATTGATGAAGATAGTTGGATTGATTCGGATATAGAGAATGAGTCTAGTAATGGTATCACTATTATAGGATGGTTATATCAATATTATATTTCTGAAAAGCATAATCAAGTCATTAATATTTTAAAAGGAACAGTAAAAAAAGAGGATATTCCAGCTGCTACTCAGTTATGGACTACTGATTGGGTTGTTCGTTATATGGTAGACAATTCTTTAGGACGTTATTGGATAGAAAGAAATCCAAATAGTTCATTAAAAGACAAATTAGCTTATTTAGCTACATCTAAAAATAATGATTTACTTTTAGTAAATGAACGAGTTAATCCAGAAGAGATTACATTTTTGGATCCGTGTATGGGGTCTGGTCATATATTGGTTTATGCATTTGAGATATTTATGGAAATTTATAAAGAATGTGGATATTCTGAAAGAGATGCAGCATTAAGTATAATTCAAAATAACTTGTATGGTTTGGATATTGATGATAGAGCTTATCAATTATCTTATTTTGCAGTTATGATGAAAGCAAGAAGCTATAATCGTAGAATTTTGGCAAAAGAAGTTTCAATAAATTTAGCTTCTATACAAGAAAGTAACTCTATTGAACGATTTACTAACGAAGATATTACTACAAACAAAGAGTTAAATCAAATTGGTGAATATTTAGTAAATACTTTTAAACATGCTAAGGAATTGGGGTCATTAATTGATGTTAGAGTATTAGACTATCAATTATTCGATGAGTATTTAAATGAACTAAAAAATACAGTGTCAGTTAATTTGTATACATTAGATTGGCAAACATATGTTCTCCCACAAATGATTGAAATGAGTAAACAAGCCCAGATTCTTAGTAAAAAATATACAATTTGTACTACAAATCCTCCATATATGGGGAAAATGGAAGAGAATCTAAAACCATTTGTCATTAAAAACTATAAAGATTATTCACCTGATTTATTTGCAGTATTTATGCGTAAGAATTTTGATTTTACAATTAAAGGTGGTTATCTTGGCTTTATGACTCCATTTGTATGGATGTTTATCAAGTCTTATGAAAAGTTAAGAGAATATATTATCAATAATAAGAATATTGCAACCCTTGTTCAAATGGAATATTCAGCATATGAAGAAGCAACTGTACCTATTTGCAGTTTTGTGTTAAAGAATGAAAGAACGGACACTGAAGGATATTATTATAGATTATCCGATTTTAAAGGTGGTATGGAAGTTCAAAAAGAAAAAGTATTAGAAGCTCAATCTAATAAGAATTGTGGGTATTTCTATGAAATATCAGCATCTAACTTCTCAAAAATACCCGGAAGTCCGATTGCATATTGGATTAGCAACGGATTTGTCAATGCCTTTGCGAACGGGCGACCATTGTCGCCTGTAGCTAAGCCTTGTGCTGGCTTGCAAACAGGCGACAATGGTCGCTTCCTAAGGCAATGGTTTGAAGTTGCTATTAAAAATATTTGTTTTGATGCAGTGTCTACCGAGGACGCCTACGCGCGCGCGGCGCACTGGTATCCATATAATAAAGGCGGAGAATTTAGAAAATGGTATGGTAATAACGATTATGTTGTCAACTGGGAAAATGATGGCTTTGAAATAAAACATTTCAAAGATCAAAATGGAAAATTAAGATCAAGACCACAAAATACTAATTATTATTTTAAAGAATGTGGTTCTTGGTCCTTAGTAACATCTTCGGCTACTGCTTTTAGGTATAAGCCTAATGGCTTTATCTTTGATGTTGCAGGCATGAGTTTCTTTGCTAATAAGCATTTATCATATTATATCGGTTTTTGTAATACAAAAATTGCATACGAAATTCTAAAAATAATTGCTCCAACTATTAATTTTCAAGCAGGAGATATTGCAAAATTGCCAATTATTTTTAGTGAGGATAGAGTTGGCATTATAGAGAAGTTGGTTTTAGATAATATATCTATTTCAAAACAAGACTGGGATTCTTTTGAAACGTCTTGGGATTTTGCTGCTCATCCTTTAGTCAAGAATAATGTTTCTAGTATTAAAGAAGCACACTCTTTATGGGATAAAGAATGTAATGAACGATTTAATCAATTAAAAGCTAATGAGGAAGAATTAAATAGAATCTTTATTGATATTTATGGACTACAAGATGAATTAAGTCCTGAAGTAGAAGATAAAGATGTTACTGTGCGTAAAGCCAATTTAACAAGAGATATTAAATCATTTATTAGTTATGCGGTTGGTTGTATGTTTGGTAGATATTCTTTAGATGAAGATGGTTTAGCTTATGCAGGTGGTGAATTTAATCCTAACAAATATAAATCATTTGCTGTAGATCAAGATAACATTATACCAATTTGTGATGATGAATATTTTGATGATGATATTGTCGGTAGATTTATTAAATTTGTTGAAACTGTATATGGAATTGAAACATTAGAAGAAAATTTAAGGTTTATTGCTGATGCGTTAAATGGCAAGGGAATGCCAAAAGATGTTATTCGAAATTACTTCTTAAATGATTTCTATAAAGACCACTGTAAGATTTACCAAAAGAGACCAATATATTGGTTGTTTGATAGTGGTAAGAAGAACGGATTTAAAGCTTTAACTTATATGCACCGTTATAGTAGTGATTTAATTGCTCGTTTACGTACACAATATGTATTTGAACAACAATCACGTTACCGAAATCAAGTTGAAATGATTCAAAATCAATTGGACAGTGATTTAAGTTCTTTTGAAAGAGTAAGATTAAATAATAATTTGAAAGTTTTACGTGGGCAAGATGAAGAATTAAGAGAATATGAAGAAGTAGTTCATCATTATGCCGATCAAATGATTACGATTGATTTAGATGATGGTGTTAAGGTTAATTATGAGAAGTTTAAAGATTTATTAGCTAAGATTAAGTAAAAAAACGAGGAGGGGTAATGATGGATGAAAATACTTTATATACTTATATTAATGAAATAGCAAATCATCTTGCAGAGAAAAAATTGTATGGAGCAGCTTCACTTATGATAGGTGCAGGTTTCTCTAAAAATGCAATGAGTTTAAAACCAGATAAATCGTTACCTCCGAATTGGACTGAACTTGCGAATGATATGTATGATGAATTATATCCTCTCAAAAATGATGAAAAAAATAAAATAGAGGAATGTTCTGGTAAAAATATTTTATCGTTAGCTCAAAAATATGAAGTGATATTTGGAAGAAAAAAACTCAATGATTTAATTAATAGTAGCATTGCAGATCAATTTTATGAGCCATCTGATTTATATGATGAATTATTGAAACTTGAGTGGGAAGATATTTTCACTACAAATTATGATACTTTATTAGAACGTGCTTTATCAAAACTAAGCTTAAAAAGAGAATATAAAGTGATATATTCATGTAAGGATTTACCTAATAGCAC
This sequence comes from uncultured Erysipelotrichaceae bacterium, assembly GCA_951801965.1. GTDB lineage: Bacteria > Bacillota_I > Bacilli_A > Erysipelotrichales > Coprobacillaceae > CATOPA01. The sequence goes on from CATOPA010000001.1 coordinate 43,975, forward strand.
TCGACCTAGATTGATTAAACTACATGGTAGCGTTGATAAATCTAATGATTACATTATTACAGAAGAAGATTATAGAACTTATCCAACTAAATATGCTCCTTTTGTAAATACTGTTCAACAGTCAATGCTAGAAACACAACTGTGTCTGATTGGTTTTTCAGGAACAGATCCTAATTTTTTAAATTGGTTAGGTTGGCTACGAGATAACATGGGGGATAACTGTCCTAGAATATTTTTGTGTGGTTATTATAAGAATATGGAATATGCAGATGTAAAAATGTTAGAAAGAAAAAATATCATTGTATTGAATCTAGCTCCATTAATTAAAAATGGCAATTATTCTAATCCCTATCATGACTCAATCAAAAAATTTATAGAAATTTTAACTGAGAAAACTAAGATGAAGGAAAAGGCTATTTTTGATGGAAGTAATTTAAAATATAGAGTTTTATTTGATAAAGAACATTTAAATCATAGCGATTATTTTAAAGAATTAGATAAAGTAACATTAGATATAGAACAAAAAATACAAAGTTATGTATGCTTGCCAAAAAAAGAAGTGAGCAGCATTTCTCGTTATTGTACCTATCATTTAAGTCATGTGTTAGAATTAGAAGAAGAGTCTATTAATTATAAAATTATTGGAAGATTATGTTTAATATTAAAAAAATGTTGCTATCCTATAATTACAATAGATTTTAAAAAATTAAAAATTCTTTTAAATAATGAATCATGTGATGAATTGTCAAAATTAAAGATTGGTTTAACATTATTGAAACAATCAAGAATATTGTCTGATTTGAAAACATATGATGATATTTTATCAGTACTAAACAAACAGACTATTGTAGATTTAGAACTAAATAATGAATTGTTAATAGAGCAAATAAAAAGAAAAGAATTGGATTATAATTTTGCTGAACACCCTAAATTAATTGAGAAAATAGATGATTCAGAAAATTTCTTTTATATGTGTATTAAAGCAAATTTATATGCGAATATTGAACAAAAAGAATTGGCTGAAAACAAATTAAAAGAGGCGACTGAGTATTTGAATAAAGTTAAAATAGAAGATAATAAATACGCTTCATTTATTGGATATGCAAGATTAGTTTCAATAAGATTATTTGGAAATAGAAGCGTAGTTGCTTTAGATGAAGATTGGATTGATAATCCATATAACACAAGATGTATTTTGAATAAATACAGAGAAAATATTTTAGAAGAAATATATAATGAATTCAATGAACGTTCATCTAATTATTCATTCAATCCAAATACAGTAAAACAATCTTATAAATTAAATTTTGGTATTACTCGAAAATTTGAAGAAAGTTACGGTTATCAATTATTGATGGATCATCTTTGCTTGGGGGTTTTTGAAAATCTTAAGCAAATTAATATTGATACGATTGATGCATTAGAATCTTATAGCGAAACAGTATATTATGGATGGAATAAAATTCTTTTTTCAAAAGATGTTAAACTATGTCATCAATTTTTTACAAGGGAGAAAATATATTCTACAGATATAAAAGAACTCGAATATTTGTTTGACTGTATCTATAATGCATTAATGGTAAAAAGAGAAATGTTTGATAATAAAAGTATATTTGTATTAATTACATTTTTATCTAAATTAAGTATAAAGCTCGATAATGAAAGAATAGTAAAATTTATTTCTCTCTTGATTAAAATAGATTCATTAAATTTATGTGGATTTCAAAAAATATTAGAACAATCATTGATAACGATTCAGTATGCATTTAATTATGATATTTTCTTAAAGTGCTTAAACTTTATTAAGAATGATTGTTTATCACAAAATCATTTTTCATCGTATTTTATAGATTTTGTTTATAACGGTGAACGAAATAAAGAAATAAAAAAATCTGAAATTACTGATTTAATATTACGTAAATCTAAATCAAGTGAACGAATAGATAGAACAAATGCAATTTCATTATATTTAATATTTTCAAATTATTTAGCTCCTACAAATAAACAGAAAGTAATTAACAATTTATTGAAATCAAAAGATTCTATAGGATTTCCAAATAATATAGATTATCCCCCTTTAGTTTGGAAAAATGAAAATTTTGTTCTTGAGAATAATTTGTATCTTGATTACCTGTGTAACCCAAATCTAACTCGAATTTTTCATAATGGTGCATATCATGGGAATGGAGGAGCTGTTGAAGAAATATTTATCTATGAAACTGTGATGCTAGAATTGCTTATTAATCATCTTGAAAATTTCCTTTTATCAATTGATGATATTAAGTTGATACTTGACTATTTCAATGAATATATTGAAAATGAAAAAAATTGTATTAGTCAAAATTTTATGAATTTTAGAGAACTTGTAATTCAAACAGTTTATAATATAAATATTATTGAAGGCATTCTATTATTTTATATTAAATATAATAATTTGAATTATGATTATGTAAAAGAATCTTTGACCAAGTTTAAAGATTTAACGACATTCCTAGATGATATTTGTGATTTTGAAAGTATACTTGAAAATAAAAATTTGGAAGAAATTTTTCAATTAATAAAACGAAAATTATTTTCTGGAAAACTAGAAAATGTAAGAATGGCTTCGATATTAATGTTATTGTATCTAGTATTTGAGGAAGATAAAATAGAGGTTGTTAATAAAGTTAGTGACATTTTAATGTCATTGGAATATTATGATATAAATATTATAAATGTGATTATTCCACAATTAAAGAGAATAGTTGTTAACAAAGATTTTCTTTTTAATCATGATCAGGAGAAATTGATACAAGTATTTAAATATTGTGTGGAGATGTGTATTGATATTAATAAAGAAAGAAAAAAAGCAAGTTTTGATTGCTTATATAATATTTCAAATATAACAAAAGATTACTATGAAGCATTGAAAGAAAATGATATTAAAATCAATGAGTCTTTTGATAAATTAATAGAAATTTATAAATCAATTGAGTTAAATGAGATAAGAAATAAATGGATTGGTACACCCAATATGCAATTATAGGTGAATTTAGAAAATGGAGATTGAAGATATGCGAAAGAATTTGAAATATAGACGTTCTGAATTCCGTGGAATAACATTCTAATGTTATTCTAATTGCAAAAAAGCACTTTTGATTAAGGGAGGCACATATGTTAAATAATGATGAATTATTATTGATTTTAAATAAATTAATCTCTAATTGGGAGAATGAAGTTGTTGAATTCAAGGAAGCAAAAAAAGACTTTGATAAAAACGATATTGGAAAGTATTTTTCAGCTCTTAGCAATGAGTCAAATTTACATAATTTGCAATTTGGTTGGTTAATTTTTGGTGTGCGTGATAAAAATAGAGAAATTGTAGGAACAGAATATCGTAACAATCCTGGTTTGATGAAATTAAAGCAAGAAATATCAATGCAAACAACAGGAGGGCTATCATTTATAGAAATATATGAAGTATATCCAATTATTGATGGAGAAAAAAGACGTGTCATTATGCTGCAAATTCCTTCTGCAGTAGCAGGTATTCCTACAGGATGGAAAGATCATTATTATGGACGTAATGGAGAATCTTTAAGTGCTTTATCAATGAACGAGATAGAAGAAATTCGTAGGCAACAAAATAAAGATTGGTCTAAACAAATTATTGTAGGTGCTAGTATAGAACATCTTAATAAAGAAGCTATAGATTTAGCTAGAAAAAACTATAAAGAAAAAATGAATAAGACACATATTGTTGAAGCAGTTGACGAAATGAATGATGAAGAATTCTTAACTAAATTAAAGCTTTTACAAAATGGTAAAGTAACGAATGCTGCTATGCTTTTACTTGGCAATGAAGATTATGATTATTTATTTAATTGTGTACCAGAAGCGTCTTGGAGACTTTATGATTCAAAGGGTGATGTAAAGGATTATGAGATTTTTAAAGTACCTTTCATCACTTTGGGTGATAGAATTTTAAGTAAAATAAGAAATTTAACATATAGATACATGACAAATCCAAACAGTTTATTTCCTAGTGAAACTAAACAGTATGATAGTTGGTTATTGAGAGAGCTTTTAAACAACTGCATAGCTCATTCAAACTATGCATTGGGAACTAGAATTATTTTAGATGAAGAAGAAGATCAAGTGACTTTTAAAAATCCTGGTACTTTTTTACCTGGAAATATTGAAATTGCATTAGAGAAGAACTATAATTCACCATTTTATCGTAATCAGTTATTAGCTGAAACTATGGTGAAACTTAATATGATAGACACTCAATCTATGGGAATCAGAAAAGTATATCGAATTCAAAAAGATAAATTTTTCCCTATGCCAGATTATGATTTAAAGACAGTTAATCAAGTAAATGTTAGAGTTTATGGTAGAGTGTTAAATGATAACTATACCAAAGTATTATTTGAACACCCAGAGTTTGATATTGAAACAGTATATTTGATAGATCAAGTTCAAAAAGGGAAAAATATTAGTAGCGATGCTGTAAAATACCTTAGAAAATTGAAAGTCATTGAAGGAAGGCAACCAAATATTTATGTATCCGCAAGTGTTGCTGATATACTTGATGAAAAAGATAAATATGTTAAAAACAAAGCTTTTGATAACGATTACTATAAGGATTTGATTGTTGAATACTTAAAAACATATGGTTATGCAACAAGAGAAGATATTCGTAAGTTATTAATCGATAAATTATCGAATACATTATCTGCCAAACAAAAAGAGTCAAAGGTAAAAAATTTATTAGATTCTTTAAAATATGCAGGTGTTATTGAAATTGATAAGCTAGCTTCTAAGAATACTAAATGGAAATTAAAAAAGAATAAATAGAGATAGAATTTTTATATATTAATTCTATTATTCGGCTAATTATTCAGCTAGATTCAGCTAATTATTCAGCTAGATTCAGCTAATTATTTGGTTAAATCGTAATAATAAAAAAATGGAGGGTTCAGAATATGGCATTAGAAGATATAAAGAAGAATTTGGAACAGAGGTTTTCTGAACCTTTGACGGAATTTTATGAACGAAGAATTATCTTTTGGGATGATGAAGAAAAAGAGTTTTTAGATGAAATAAATGAATTGGAACTAAGTAATGCGAAAGTTCTTGTATTAAATGAAACGAATAATTTTATTGTGAAAAAGACATTGTCTTTTGATGATGAAACTAGTAATTATTTGGTTTATAACTGCTTTGATACCAATATGGAAGATGATTGGTTATTAGATATTAAGTTATATAGTGATGAATTTAGAGCGGATCAGATTTCGATGTGGATGCAAGAAATGAATATTGAATCAAATCCTGCTATAAGAAATAAAATTAAAATTTATAGAGGATTCTTAAAAGCCGAGAGTAGAAGAAAGTTGGTTTCACAATTTGGTTCTGAGATTACAACACCATCAAAATTACATTTGGCTATACTTGCTTCTATTTGTAAAGTAAGGACAATGAATCCAAAGGATATAATCAAAGCAGTAATTGCTGATGGTGATGACCTTAGTAATCAACTAAAGATGAGTATGCTTACTTATAATGCAAGTGATACATTTTGGAGTTTAGTCAGTAAAGTTACTGGATATTCAAATGAAGCTGTATCAAACATTGATGAAATGAATGTACATATCGTGTTAAGTGCTTTAACAAAAACAATGGATGAAAAGCATTTATCTGGCTTGGAACAACGATACAATTCTTTTCATAATGGTTTTTGTTATGAAATGCTTTATGAATGGTTGCATAGTGATAAAAAAGATGAGTTAGTAGATGTCTTACGTTATGTTGAAAAAGAATTAAGGCTTGTTGATCGATTTGAAAACAATAAAATTTCAGATTTGGTTGATACAGAACTTTTACCTTGTATTGATGAAGTTATTTTGAATAAATTAATGCAACGTATTATTGAAAATACAATTAGTGCCGACGAAGTAATCGCCACGATAGAAAAACGAAGAACAATGGTTTGGTATCAAGAAAATGAAAATTATTACACTGCTTTAATGCAAGTAGCTTATATGCAGAAGTTCTATGTTGATCACATAGGTGGTTTCCATCATTCAAGTGGAAAGGCTATTTGGAATGCATATACTATTGATTATTATTTAATGGATATGTATTATCGTAAATTTCATGTTGCTTTTGCATGTAGTTTAACAGATTCAAATCAATTGTTAGATGATGAATTTAGAAGTGTTGTAGATGTTGTTGAAACACTATATAAAAATTGGTATTTAGATCAATTAGCTGAAAACTTTACCAATGTGATAGAATCCGACTTATCATCAAGTGGAGTTATAAAGGGAATTTATCATCAAGAGCAGTTTTATTCAAGAGTAGTATCTTCTTATGACAATAAAGTGTTTGTGATTATTTCTGATGCTTTGCGTTATGAAGTAGCTAGTAGTATTGCTGATGAATTAAGAATCACAACGAAGTCAGATGTTTCTATTGAAAGTCAACAATCTATCTTCCCAAGTATTACGAAGTTTGGTATGGCAGCTTTATTGCCACATCAAGAGCTATCTATAGGTAAAAAATCTGATGGATTGAGTGTTTTGGTTGATGGTCAATCTTCTGAAATGAATGATCGTGATGCTATTCTTAAAAAGAGTAATCCAAATAGTGTTGCCATAAAATATAAAAACTTTGTTTTAATGAAGAAAGAAGAACAAAGAGAACTTATTAAAGGACAAGAAGTGATTTATATTTATCATGATACAATTGATAGTACAGGACATCACAATGAAATGAATGTATTTACTGCTTGTGAAACAGCTAAAGATGAAATTGTAAGTTTGGTTAAAATAATTACGAACTCTTTAAATGGTTTAAATGTTGTTATTACTTCAGATCATGGTTTCTTATATACATATCAGCCTTTAATAAATAGTGATCGTATGGATCGGTCTTCATTTAAACAAGATATTATTGAACAAGGTAGAAGGTATGTTATAACAGATGATAAAGCTAATCCTGATTTTTTAATGCCAGTTAAGGGATTCTACAACGAAAATGGCTATCAAGCATTTGCACCTAGAGAAAATATTCGTATTAAGGGTTCTGGTAGACAAAATTTTGTACATGGTGGTGCAAGTTTACAAGAATTAGTTGTACCAGTTATCAAATATAAATTCTTAAGATCTGGATATAAAGGTTATGAAATGAATAAAGATAAATATGATTCTAAACCTGTAACTTTAACTTTATTATCAGCAGGTCGTAAGATTAGTAATATGATCTTTAATTTAAGTTTCTATCAAAAAGAAGCAGTTAAAGATAATTATGTACCTTGTACTTATCAAGTATTCTTGACTGATTTTAATGGAAACATTATTAGTGATATTCAAAAGATTGTAGCTGATCGTTCAAGCACAAATAATGTTGATCGTGAATATCGTGCAACATTTAATTTAAAACAACAACAATATAGTAATAGAGAAATTTATTATCTTGTTATTCAAGATGAAGAAGGCTTACAAGTGCCAATTAAAGAAGAAATGCAAATTGATATATCAATGGCATTTGATGATTTTGATTTCTTTGAATAGGGGGGGATTGTTTTGGATAGAGATACAATTAAACAAAAATTAAGAACCTTTTATGATGGTAAAATCGTTAGAAAAGATCTTACAAAGAAAATTAAAGAAGGTGCAAATGTACCAGTTTATGTACTAGAGTTTTTGTTAGGTCAATATTGTAATTCTGATGATGAAGCTATTATTGAAGTAGGAGTAGAGAAAGTTAAAAAGATACTTGCTGATAATTTTGTTCGCCCTGATGAAGCACAAAAAATATTATCTTTATTAAGACAAAAAGGATCCTATTCAGTGATTGATCGTATGACGGTGCGATTAGATGTAAAAAAAGATACTTATTTTGCAGAGTTTTCTAATCTTGGGTTAAAAGATGTACCTATACCAGAAGACTATCCAACTCAATTTGATCGCTTATTATGCGGTGGTATTTGGTGTATGGTATCTTTGGAATATGAGTATTTAGAAGAAGATAAAAAAGGAAATCCAATAAAAATCCGTAACTTGAAGCCAATTCAAATGCCTTATATTGATATTAATGAGTTTAAAGAGAACAGAAAAGAATTTACAAAAGAGGAATGGATTGATATATTACTTCGTTCGATTGGTATGGAGCCAGATGAGTTAAGTGATAGAGAAAAATGGTTGTTAATTTTAAGAATGGTTCCTTTAGCTGAAAATAATTTTAATTTATGTGAACTTGGCCCAAGAAGTACTGGAAAATCTCATTTATATAAGGAAATATCACCAAATAGTATTTTAGTATCTGGTGGTCAGACAACAGTGGCTAATTTATTTTATAATATGGGTAGAAAGACTGTGGGTTTGGTAGGTCTATGGGATTGCGTTGCCTTTGATGAAGTAGCAGGAATTAATTTCAAAGATAAAGATGGTATTCAAATTATGAAAGATTATATGGCTTCTGGTTCTTTTGCCCGTGGAAAAGAAGAAAAGTCTGCTAGTGCATCAATGGTATTTGTAGGTAATATTAATCAAAGTGTAGATGTATTATTAAAGACTTCTTCATTATTTGATCCATTTCCACTTGAAATGGGTACCGATACAGCCTTTTTGGATCGTATGCACTGTTATTTACCAGGATGGGAAGTACCTAAATTTAGACCTAATCACTTTACGGATGATTATGGATTCATAACGGATTATTTATCAGAAGTTTTTAGAGAACTAAGAAAGGTCCAACAAGGAGACTCTTTAGATAAATATTATCGATTGGGTAAAAATTTAAATCAACGTGATACGATTGCAGTAAGAAAAATGGTATCAGGATTGATAAAGTTAATTTATCCAGATGGGAATTATACTAAAGAGGAACTTGAGGAAATTCTAAGATTATCACTAGAAATGCGTAGAAGAGTAAAAGAACAACTAAAAAAACTTGGTGGTATGGAGTTCTATGATATTAATTTCTCATACATAGATAATGAATCGTTTGAAGAAAAATATGTATCTGTGCCAGAACAAGGTGGGGGAAAATTGATTCCAGATGGTATGTGTAATCCAGGTCAGGTTTATACTATTGGGCAAGGAAAATCAGGTATGATTGGAGTCTTTAGACTTGAAAGTCAGATGATACCAGGAAATGGTAAGTTTGATAAAACTGGATTGGGAAGTGATAGAGAATGTAAAGAGGCGGTTTCTATTGCATTTAATTATTTAAAAGCAAATGTTAAAAGAATTAGTGGTGCCATTAGTACAACGACAAAAGATTATATTATCAATTATCAAGATTTACAGGGAATTGGTATGATGGATAAACTAACTTTGCCAACACTAATTGCATTATGTTCCATTGCATTAGGGAAACCAACACTAGCAAATTTAGCAATTATTGGTGATATTACAATTAGTGGAACAATGATAAAAGTTGATGAATTAGCTAACACACTTCAAGTATGTTTAGATAGTGGAGCGAAAAAAGTATTAATTCCGAGTACATCATTCACTGATTTTGCAACTGTTCCAGCGGAATTGATGAGTGCCTTTCAACTTATACCATATCAAAGTGCAGAAGATGCTGTATATAAGGCACTTGGTGTAGAATAAAGAAGGAAACGATATAAATGTATATCTCTGATATTTTGATGGATTGTTATAAAAATCATAAAAAATAAAGTGAAAATATGTATTCACCAAGCACTGATTACCTAGTGTAGTCTTGCTTGGTTTTTCTTTTTGTTGAACAATAATACTTGTTATAGGTATCACATACTGTTATGTCATGTCTTAATGATTTGATAAGTGGTGTAAGTGATTTAGCTTCCTCTTGGTATTGTTGTTTTAATGATGAACCCATACATTTTCTAGTTTTGTTTCTAACTAATCGTTTCTTATTTTTTAGTTCTTGTAACTTTGAATATTGCTTTTTTTGTAATTTTGTATTTGTTCTAAAGTGGTGAAACTGTTTGATAGGATAAACTTTGTGTGTTCACAAATCATGTCTAGATACTTCACATCTTGCTTCATTTCCTTAATGATTTCTTGTTTATTTCCTCATTGTTAGAAATATAGTCAATACTATGACCATAAACAAGGATATTTAACAATTCATTTTTTCATAAAAATATAGTAATAATAACAGTTTCTAACTAAATTTGACTCATGAATTATGGTATAATGAAATACGAAATCAAATATTAAATAACAAAAGATGAAAGGAGAAGATTGGATGAATTTAAATGACTTACAAGCATTTGCTCATAGTATGATAGAAAATAACCGTGCTGAATGTGATTTTGTAGAATACAAAAAATCTTATCAACAAGAAGATAAGATTTTAAAAACGATTTGTGCTTATGCAAATAATTTTATGAATCGTGATTATGGTTATTTGTTTATTGGTATTGAAGAACAAGATGATAAAGTAGATGGTGTAAAAGCTATTCCAGTTAGACCAATTACGGGTTTGTTGGAAAGACAATTAGAAGTAGCTGAAAAACATATTAAGTCCTTATTTAAGATATACAGCCAACACCAACATGTCATTTTATTTCTGATCAAATTGATGGCAAATGGTATTTAGTTATTGTAGTAGAACCTAGCAATCGTTTAACAGAAGTTACTGATAAGGGAGCACATAAAACAAAACTTCCTAAGGGTGGCCGTTATATTCGTGTGAACAGAGATACTATATTACCTAATACGAGACAAGAGTATGAATTATTAAGAAAATTTGCTGGTTATTCATTCTGTGATGATTTTCATGCGACTGCAACTCTTGATGATTTAAACTATGAATATATGAAAGAATATCTTGTGAAAACAAATGCTGCACATGATTTAAGAAAACTTCCAAAAGAAGAGATGGCTAAAATGTTGAAACTTGTTGGCGAAGAAGAATCAAACAAAGATAAAATAAAGAACTTTGCCTTGTTAATGTTTGCTGATAGACCCGAAGATTATATTCCAGGTGCTCATGTTGAAATTATTACAGAAAGTAGAGATGGTACTTCTAGAATGAGTGCAGAAAAGTTTGAAGGCCCTATTTGGATTCAGGCACAACAAGTTAGAAACTACTTTAAAGATAGAATAGAACATTCTTATACACTTAGAGAAAGTGGAAATATTTATCATCGTATCGTCAAGAATTGGCCAGATATCGCTTGGAATGAGTTTTCAACAAATATGATTTTACATAAGAACTATGATAATCCTAACTATGCTGGGATTTATGTATATGTAGATCATATCTCTTTTGCAAATCATAATCGTCCTTTACCACCTGTTTCTATTAAAGATTTAAATGAGAAAACTGTCTTTGATATTCGTACTTATTTAAATCCACAAATCAAAGATATGTTTTATAAGTTGCACTTAATAGAATCCTATGGTTCAGGTGTTAGACGTGCTAAAACAGCCCTAGAAGAAAATGGTAATAATGCGCCAGTGTTTTTACCAGATAATGAAACAGATGATTATACACAAGTCATTATGTATATCAATAAAGAGTATAAAGAATATGAGGATAAAGATACTAAACCGATACAAACTGAAATAATAAAATTGCCTAAAAATCAACAAATTGTCTATGATACGATTTTAAATAATCCAGGATTAAGAATCCCTGCATTAAGTGAAATATGTGGATTAAAAGAAAAGAGTATTGAACATGCATTAGAAAAATTAAGAGCCAAAAAATTAGTTGTATTTAATGGGAATAATAAAACTGGCGGATACTTTATTATTTAATAGTGGTGAGTAAAGTGGTGAATAAAGTGGTGAATAAAAAGGTTAATTCAATTACGCACGCACGCGTTCACAATTGCTAATATTTAATTAAAATGGAAGGATTATAAAACAGATGAATGAAAATAATAACTGTCAAAATACTGTTGATTTTCTTTTGAATGACTTACACTAAGGATATCATAAATATTTAAGGGATATTCTTAAACCGTTTATATTCCTAAACAACGATACTTTTTCAGTCTCATATGAAAAATAAGTAAAGATTTATATACTCATAAAGTTTATCTTGAAGAGGTGTGACCGATCATGATAAACTTTTTTTGTATTCAAATATGAAAGAGTTAAGAAAGAATGACAATGAAATAAAGTATCTTGTAAAAAATATGATGGCTCTCAATCATTTCGTTGTTATAAGTAAAATAATAATTGTCAACTTTATTTAAGATAGTGTATAATAAGGAACACAAATCTCATCTCCTATAATGAAAGAAAAGAGGAATAAGAAAATGAAAAAACCACATATACTTGTTGTTGATGACGAAAAAGAAATTACTGATTTAATAGAAATATACTTAGTTCAAGAAGGTTATGAAGTAGAAAAAAGATATAATGCATTAACTTTGCTTGAAGACATAAAAAAATATGACATAGATCTTGTAATTCTTGATGTTATGATGCCAGAAATAGATGGTATACAAGCCTTAAAAATGATAAGAGAATGTTGCCATATTCCTGTCATTATTGTTTCTGCCAAAACATCTGATAATGATAAGATTGAAGGACTTCTATCAGGAGCTGACGATTATATGAGCAAACCTTTTAATGCTATGGAGTTAGTTGCAAGAGTAAAATCACAATTAAGACGTTTTCAAGTTTTTAGCCAAGCAGCTCCAGCTCATCATGTTATTGAAGCACATGATTTAGTTATTAATACTCAAAAGAAATCTATTACATTAGATAATGTTCCTATTTCATTAACTAAGATTGAGTATGAAATTCTTGTTTTACTTGCTAGTGATCCAGGAACAGTTTTTTCTATAGAAGATATCTTTGAAAAAATATGGCATGAAAAGTCTACAAATCCTAACAATATCATTATGGTACACATTAGAAAATTAAGAGAAAAAATAGAAAGGCAACCAAGAAATCCAAGACATATTAAAACAGTTTGGGGAGTTGGGTATAAATTTGATTTATGATTAAGAAAATTAGACATCTTTTTATAAGTAGTTTTCGATGGAGACTATTAATTAATATTGTTATTTCATATCTTTTTACCTTTGTTGTTTATAGTGGACTACTTTTTGTTTTAGAACAACTTGATTTATTTCATTTAAATATAGAGATAAAGTATATTATTGCATTTATCATTTCTCTTTTATTGTTTCTTTTTATATTTTTCAAGCTTATGAATATTACTTTAAAGTATATTTATGATTTAAGTCATATTATTCAAGAAGTCACAGCAGGAGATTATGATGTAGAAGTTCCCATTAAATATGATGATGAATTAGGGTTATTAGCAGCGAATATCAATGCACTTACAAGAACATTAAAGACACAAGAAAAAGAAGGACGTATTCTTAAAGAAAATGAACGTTTAGCTTTTGATGCTGAAAGAAATGCAGAACAACAAAAGAATGACTTGATTACTAATATTGCACATGATTTAAGAACACCTCTTACAACAGTTGTGGGGTATTTAGAATTAATTAAAAATAATCAGGCTTTATCTAAAGAAGATATTCAAAAATATGCAAGCATTGCATATGAAAAATCAAAAAGATTACAATCAATGATGGATGATTTGTTTGAATATACAAGTCTAAATCGTACAAATGTCAAAATGAACATAGGAATATTAAATATATCTGAATTGATTTTACAAATGGTTGATGAATTTTATCCTACTTTTCAAGAACATGATCTTAATCCTCAAGTCAAGATAAGTGATCCTAATCTTTTTATTTATGGAGATGGACAATTGATTGCAAGAATTTTTGATAACCTTTTATCAAATGCAGTAAAGTATGGTGAGGATCATAATGATATTCATATAGAAGTTTTAAATGATGAAATCAATGTAACAATCAAAATTATGAATTATGGAAATCCAATATCACAAGAAGATCTTCCATATATATTTAATAAATTTTATCGTTCTGATACATCACGTTCTTCACAAACAGGAGGTTCAGGTTTAGGGTTAGCGATAGCTAAAAACATTGTGCGTATGCATAATGGAGAAATATTTGCGACAAGTCATAAGAATAAAACAACATTTGTTGTTTCGTTTAAAAAAATGCAAGAAAAAGATTTATAATAATGAATATCCCTTTTTCATGCTTTGTCATTACGCCCATAGTTTTGGGCTTTTTTTATTTCTATAAGGACTTATTATTTATAAGTGGTCAAGCATTTAAAAAGATAATAAAATTTTATGTTTACTTTTTAGGCATATTAAGAAGTTGTTGTTTTCCTGTTGGCATATATTGTATGGAATGTGATAAAAGCATTCGAGGGAGGTGAAAAAATGAAGAGAAATAAACAACATGATACTTTGTTTTATCTTGGTGATGAACAAGATGAATGTTGCTTAGGAGCAAAGTGTGAAAGCTGGGAATGTCAATCAAGAAAATGTTTTTGTCAATGTTGTCCATGTATGCAAGGACCAACTGGTCCACAAGGTCCAACAGGAGCTCAAGGAATCCAAGGCCCAGCAGGAGCGACAGGACCAACAGGAGCTCAAGGGATACAAGGTCCAGTCGGGGCAACAGGACCAACAGGAGTTCAAGGAATCCAAGGTCCAGTCGGGGCAACAGGTCCAACAGGAGTTCAAGGAATCCAAGGTCCAGTAGGAGTGACAGGTCCAACAGGACTTCAAGGAATTCAAGGCCCAGTCGGAGCGACAGGTCCAACAGGGCCTCAAGGGATCCAAGGTCCAGTAGGACCAACTGGTCCAACAGGGGTTTGTGTGTGTCCTTGTCAATCAAGAGGTGAACTTGCTGTTAATGGAACAATGGAATCTTTTACTAACAATCTTCCAACAGGATGGTCTACGACTACACCTAGTGCAATTAGTAGAGTGACTGCTCAAGGGCGTGTTCATACAGGACAGTCAGCAGTCAATATAAGAGATAATGGTGTTCTTGAACAAAATATTCCAATTAATGGAGGATGCTTTTATGACTTCTCTTTCTTTGCAAGAGGGGAAGGTAGTCAAGTTGGTATCACAGCAACATTAAGTTTTACAAATGCACAAAATCTTAATGTGTTAGGAGTACAAATAGACATTCAGCCACAAGATATGCCAACTGGTAATAGAGAATATGGATATTTTAGAAAGATATCTATTGTTGCACCTAACGATGCAACTAATGCAAGAATTCGATTTGTCGTTGATGCAATGGGACAACAGTCTGCTGATATTGATGATGTGTCTTTATCTATAGATTAAGAGGTGTGAGAATTCATACCTCTTTTTCAATCACAGGGAGGTGTTATTATAGAAATCAGTTTATGTATGATAGTTAAGGATGAAGAAGATGTTATTGGAAGATGCTTAGATTGCGTAAAAGATATTGTTGATGAGATGATTATTGTTGATACAGGGTCAAAGGATAATACAGAGAAGATTGTTTCTCAATATACAGATAAAGTATATCATTTTTTATGGGAAGATGATTTTTCTAAAGCACGCAATTTTTCTTTTTCTAAAGCAACAAGGGACTATATTTTATGGTTAGATGCAGATGATGTCATTGATGAAGAAAATATTATAAAACTAAAGACATTAAAGAAAAATCTTGATTCTTCTATAGATGTTGTAATGATGAAATATCAAATAGGAGATCAGTTTGTCTTTTATAGAGAAAGATTGTTAAAAAGGGAAAAGGGCTTTATTTGGTCAAATGCAGTTCATGAAACTATAAATATAGATGGATATATTGATTATCAAGATATAACAATATTTCATAAAAAAGAGAAAGTGAACGATTCTTTTAGAAATATAAAAATTTATAAGAAGTTATTAAAAAATGGAAAAAAATTAAATGCAAGAGAAACTTTTTATTATGCTCGAGAGTTATATGAATATCAATATTATGAGGAAGCTATAAAATACTTTTGTCGATTTTTAAAAAACAAAAATGCATGGATTGAAAACAAGATAGAAGCTTGCTTGAATCTAAGTCAATGTTATTATCAGAGAAATGAAAAAGACAAAGCCTATAAAATTTTGATAAAAAGTTTTATATATGATTTACCACGTTCAGAAATTCTTTGTGAATTAGGATATTTATGTTTTTTGAATGGTGAATATAAGAAAGCTATTTACTGGTATCAATTGGCTTTAAAAAATAAGATAGATATAAAAAAAGGTGGATTTATAAGAAAAGATTGTTATGATTTTATACCTTATGTCCAATTATGTATTTGTTATTATCAATTGAATGATTTAAAAACGGCGCTTTATTATCATGAAAAAGCAGGACAAGTCAATCCTTCACATCCTATTTATCAATATAATTGTCAATATTTCAATCAGATGACTAAGAAGTGACATATTTTTATAAATTATAAAAGAAAAAGCAATTCTTATTATAAATAAAAATTGCTCTTATAAAAGATTTGTTTATTATCAATCATTTTCCTTTTTAAAATGACTTGCATCAACTTTACAAATAGGGCAAATATAGTCTTGAGGGATATGATCTCCTTCATAAATATATCCACAAACATCGCATTTCCATTTTGTCTTTCCTTTTGAAGCATCTGCTTTTTTCTTATGATAATAATCATATGTGAGAACTTCTTTTTCATTAACCATATGTCCTTTTACAGGATCACAAATAAAAATCAAATGTGTTTTTACATCAACTGTTTTTATGACTTGACAGCTTATGGACGCTACTGTATTTGATGAAGGATAGGGAATATCAAAAATATCTTTGTGATGTTCAATATCTTTAAATTTGTCTTTATCTTTGCCGCTTTGAAAACCAAAATGAGCTATTGTATCTAAGGGTGTTTCTTTGTCTAAAATAACAATATGCAGACGTTGACTCTTTTGAATAAGAGAAGTTGTATAATTTGTTTTTTGAAGAGTTACACTTAGTTGAAGAGGCTCATTAGTGACTTGCATAACAGTATTGATGACACAACCACTTGTTTTATGATCATATTGACTAGAAACAATGTAAAGTCCATAAGTGAGTTTTGTTAGTATTTTTTTATCCATTAGTACCTCCTTATTTTTATTATGAACGTATAGATGAGAATTTATAAAAATATCTTGAAAAGATTGCTTTTTATGATATGAAATAGTAAAATATTTTCAATAAATCAATAAAGGGGAGAACATTGATGATGAGAGCATATTGTGAAATGAATAAAGAAGAATTGTTAGCATTACATGAAGATTTATCAAAACAATATCAAGTCATAAAAGAAAAAGGACTGAGTTTAAATATGGCAAGAGGAAAGCCAGACCTTGAACAAATTGGGTTGTCTTTGAATATTTTAGATACTTTAAATAGTCAGTATGATTTTAGTCAAAAAATGGATTATTGTAATTATGGGATTTTAGATGGAATTAGTGAGGCAAAAGATTTTTTTGCAGAAATGCTATCAACAGAAGCTGAAAATGTCATTGTATATGGTAATTCAAGTTTAACAGTGATGTTTGATCAAATCAGCAGAGGATATACACATGGATATTTAGGAAATACACCTTGGTGTAAGTTAGAAAAGATAAAATTTTTATGTCCAGCTCCAGGATATGATAGACATTTTGCTATAACAGAACATTTCGGTATTGAAATGATAACAATTCCTATGAATGAAGATGGACCAGATATGGATATTGTTGAACAATATGTCAATCATGATGAGAGTGTGAAGGGAATTTGGTGTGTTCCTCAATATGCGAATCCAACAGGTATCACATATTCTGATGAAGTTGTTGAAAGGTTTGCAATGCTTCATCCAGCAGCAAAAGATTTTAGAATTTTTTGGGATAATGCTTATGTTGTGCATGATTTGTATGACAGCACTGTACCGCTAAAGAATATTTATACAGCCTGCCTTGCAAACGGCAACCCTAACAG
>CATOPA010000002.1 GCA_951801965.1 uncultured Erysipelotrichaceae bacterium
GTTATGTGCCACTTGGTTTGATAGACCTTTATCAATTGCTGGGCGTGTTTTAATAAAAGATGGTGATTCTTATCTTACACGTTTATTAAAGATTGATAGAGATTTGGTTTTAATTCCAAATGTTGCTATTCATATGAACAGAGCAGTCAATGATGGATTTGCTTATAATAAACAAGTTGATTTATTACCATTATTTGGTGGAACAGAAACAAAAACAGGAGATTTAAAGGCATTAATTGCTAAAGAATTAAATGTAAAAGAAGAAGATATTTGTGGAAGTGATCTTTATTTATATAACAGAATGGCTCCTTCTATTTGGGGTGCTCATGAAGAATTTATTTCATCACCACAATTAGATGATTTACAATGTGCTTTTACATCTTTACAAGGATTTTTAAAAGGAGCAAATCAGCAATCAATTAATGTTTTTGCTTGTTTTGATAATGAAGAAGTAGGATCAGGTACAAAGCAAGGTGCTGCTTCAACTTTCTTATATGATGTTTTATATCGTATTAATCATGCTTTAGGAAAAGATGAAGAAGATTATTATCGTGCTTTAGCATCTAGCTTTATGTTAAGTGCTGATAACGCTCATGCAGTACATCCAAATCATCCAGAAAAAACTGATGTTAATAATTGTGTTTATATGAATGAAGGTGTAGTCATTAAATCACATGCCGGTCAAAAATATACAAGTGATGGTGTAAGCATTGCTATTTTTAAAGGACTTTGTGAGAAAATTGGTGTTCCTGTACAATTCTTTGCGAATCGTTCAGATGCAATAGGTGGAAGTACTTTAGGAAATATTGCTATGGCACAAGTTTCAATGAATAGTGTTGATATTGGATTACCTCAGCTTGCTATGCATTCTTCTTATGAAACTGCTGGAATCAAAGATACTTATTATATGATTCAAGTGATGGAAGAGTTCTTTAATAGTCACATTGAAGAAACAAGTACTCACGAATTAAAGGTTACACGTTAATGAGAAATCTTTTCTATGAAAATAGTCTTAAAATGAAATCTTTGAATGAAAAAAAACTTTCAAATCTTTCAAGACATTCAAAAACATGTATTTCTTCATCAAAAAGATATTGTCAAAGCAAATATTCTTCTTTCAACGATTTTAGATCAAATGAATGATGAAACTCAAAAAATTAATTTAAAAAAAGGTATGAAAAATTATGTTTCTCAAGTTGAAAAATCAATAAATATGAAAGAGAAAATGAAAATTGAAATCAAAAAAGCAATAGATAAATTTACAATTGCTGGTTTATGGGAGACAATGACAGGATATATTGTTTTATTATTCTTTAAAGAATTCATAATAGGACACTATCTCATTTCTTTTTCAATTGACTTATTAGTGGCCATCATCTCTTTCTATATTGCTATTCACAATATTGTCAATCAATTTCAATTGTTAAAAAGATTTCAAATGCCTAAAAAAATACAATTTATGATTATTGCGACTTTTCTTGTTGGATTCATCACTGCAATATTAGGAGCAAAAAATCCTTTTGATGTTTCTTTTTTAGTTTTAGTTATTGGCTATATAACAAGTAAAAGAATGTTTGAAAATGAAATGAAAAAGTAAAAAGAAGTTATAACCAATTAAACTTCTTTTTCTTAATATTCATAAAAGTATTCATACTCATTTATAAAAGCTATTAATAGCTTTTATAAAAACGAAATGACAATATTCTCATTCTTTTATTAAAAATAGTCCTTACTCTTTTCTTGAGTCTAAGGGCTATTTTACTTTACACATTTTATATCTTATTATAATGACTTGTTTTCATTTTTATAAATTCTCTCAACACGTTCACTCACAAGACACATGATTTCATAAGGAATAGTATCTAATTCTCTAGCCATTCTTGCTAAAGATATATGTTCCCCAAAAATTTCTACAACATCATGTACTTTTACTGTGCTATCTACCCTCACCATCATCTGATCCATACATACCCTTCCAACAATAGGGTAATAATGACCATTAATATAGACATCACGTCCTTGGTTAGCACGAATCACTCCATCAGCATAACCGATAGGTAAAGTCGCAATATATTCATCCTTCTTAGCAGTATATGTCAAACCATATCCAATCTTTTCACCTTTTTTAATAAACTTAACCATAGCAACTTTTGTATATAAAGACATGACTTGCTTTAATTCTTTACTCTCATGACCTGCAGGATCAACGCCATACATTGCAATACCAATACGTCCTAGATGAGAATGTGTTGTCTCATGATAGATCATTGATGCAGAGTTTTGACAATGAACATATTGAAATTGATGATTCTCTATCATAGCATAAAAAGAATCCAACTGATTTTGATATGCATCATTTTGACTTGCATCATCTGCTGTCGCAAAGTGAGTAAATACACCATCAACTTGAAAAACAGGAGACGAACACATTTTTAAAACCTCTTCAAATTCCTCTTTATTCTTAAAGCCAAGACGATTCATACCACTATCAATTTTAATATGAACTTTCACTGACTTATGGTGATGATACAAATGCATAATTTCATGAATGTAATCTTTAGAAAAAACTGTTAAAGAAATATCATTTTCTATAACCATATCCAAATCTTCTAAAGGAATAGCTCCTAATACCAAAATATCTTTATATATTCCAAGTTTTCTAAGATCTATAGCTTCTTTCAATGTTGCCACTCCAAACATAGAAATATGAGGATTATCTTTCAAAACCTCAGCAACTTGTTTATATCCGTGTCCATAAGCATTTGCTTTGATAATTGCAATCATTGGAAGTTTCACTTTTTGATATAATGTTTCAACATTATCTAATAAATAATCCAGATGAATCACTGCATACGTATTGCGATAATGAGTCACAATAACACCTTCTTTCATTGTTTTAGTATAATCTAAAAAAAACTCTTTTTCAAGAAAAAATAGGTCTTTCAACCTATTTCACTTGAGATGATTGCATACTTGATAAAACAGCTATCATTTCTGCTTTTGTTAAGTCATGAGAATAAAGTGAACACACAACCCCAGATGAAATATATGTCATCTGATTATTACTTTCAAATGCAATGCCATCAATCAAATCAATCATTTCACCATTCACTACTTCTATATCAATATTTTCTCCTGAATTTATTGCACTTTCAACAATTGTAAATGATTTTTCACCAGTAAATTTAAGAATATGATTTGTTGTATTATCTATTTTTGAAACTTTTTCATTTTCTAATGTTGATCCCATTAATGAAACTGGATAAAGTGGTAATGATGATGAAGCTGCAGTATACATATTTTGTGATGTTTTCATAATTGTTTCTTGCTGAAAGTCCTCTTTCTTAGCATCTTTATTAGCTTGAAACGAAGTGACTGATAATTTAATAATTTCTACACCTGCATCATCACAAACATTTACGTAAACAGGATTCAATTCTTTGTCAAACTTAACTTCTTGGCTTTTCACTCTTTCATCATTTTCATAACTCATATTTCCATTCACTATATATCCATCCTTGACCTTTTCTGGTTTATTATTATCTAAAAATGATAATAATGATTGATAGATATATGGTTTAGGCGAATTATTGGGCCACTCACTTTTAAATTGAAAAGCTTGATTTAATGATGGTGTTAATACAAAAACACCAGATTCATTTCTTACAATTGTTTGTGCTTGATTTAATGACTTATCATACAACTCAACTTTATAATATTCCTTTTCTTCAATAGAAGCATAAGTTGTTGTAGCCTGATATGACTTCAATTCATCATTATCAAGCATTTCTAAATTACATACAAGTTCATAACTTGTATAAGCAGAAGCCACTTTATAAACCTTATCTAAGGATGAGGATTTCAATTTCCAAAAACATATTCCTCCTATAAAAACAACAACTGCTATTAAGATTGCCATATACTTTTTATTCATATTTTTCCTCCTCGTCATATTTTATGAAAATGAACAAGTATTATGAATAAAGTTGACAGATTTGGTTATACTATCACTAGGAGGAATAAAAATATGAATATTATTCAAAAAATTTCATTAGTATTAACAATCATAGGAGCCTTAAACTGGGGCCTTATAGGATTATTTAATATGAATGTTGTAGAAATGATCTTTGGTGATTCTATGTTAGCAGCTATTATTTATATGCTTGTAGGAATTGCAGGAATCATTAATATTATGTTATTATTTACAGATTTAGATACAAAATAATGGGTATGAAATCATACCCATTAAACTATAAAATCAACAATTTCACCAGTCTTTAATAAGACTCTTTTTTTATTTTTAACAAGAGAAAGCATAGGAATATCTGAGCGGGAATCAGAATACCCATATGAATTTTCATAGTCAATCACAATATCTTTACTCTTCAAATAAGAAAGAATACGAAATACTTTTTCTTCATTCTTGCAATTTTTTCCAATAATACGATTGGTTGGATGATTATAATATTCTGTTTTTGTTCCAATCAATTGATCTATAGGCAACTGATGATATTGCATATAAACTTCACATGAAGCAGTGCAGATAATGATAATATATCCTTCTTCTTTTTTTGAACAGAGTTCTTCAACAACATTCTTATAATAATTCTTTTTAATACATTTTTGATAAAAACAATCCAATTCTTGATCACTCATATATTTTAAAGGAAATAAAAGCTTAGATTTTGCTGTTTCAAAAGAAACAATATGCAATAAATAAAGTAAGTAATAAAAAGAAAATGGTATAAAGCAAAGTGCATGATGTGGATGCTTTTTCAAATCATATTTGAGCAATTCAACAATAGAATCACCATGAGCTATGGTATTATCAAAATCAAATAATGCAACCTTACAAACCATTAAGCAATCTCCAAAGCAATTTCCATCATTGCAGTAAATGTTTTTTCTCTTTCTAAAGCAGTTGTTTCTTCCTTAGTGACAAGTGAATCAGAGACAGTTAATAAAGTTAATGCCTTTTTCTTAAAATAAGCTGCTGTTGCAAATAAAGCATAAGATTCCATTTCTACACCTAAGCACCCCATAGATGCCCATTTCTTATCAGAATCTTTGTCAGCATGATAAAAAACATCAGAAGCAATAATATTACCAACATGATAAGAAACTTTCTTCTGTTTTGCTAAAGCAACAGCTTTTTCTAACAAATCAAATGAACTGATAGCTGAAAATGTCCCTGGCAATTCATATTGACTCGCAAAGTTCCCATCAGTACATGCTCCTTGAGCAATAATAATGTCTCTTAAATGAACATTTTCTTGTAATGCTCCACATGAACCAATACGAATAATCGCTTCTACCCCATAATAATGAAAAAGTTCATATGAATATATACCAATAGATGGTTGTCCCATACCAGAACCCATAATTGATACTTTCTTTCCTTTGTATGTTCCAGTATATCCAAGCATATTTCTCACTGTATTAAATTGCTTCACATCTTCTAAATAATTTTCTGCTAAAAACTTTGCACGAAGTGGATCCCCTGGCATTAAAACTGTCTTCGCAATTTCTCCTCTTTGTGCTTGATTGTGTGGTGTTGACATTATTTTTTTCCTCCATTCAATGATTTTCCTTTTTTAAAATAATAAACATCCTTTAATTGTATAGATATATCTTGCTGATGAATCATTTGGTGAATAAATTTTATGATTTCTTGATCTTCACCTATTTCATAACCTACTTTTGCAAAATAACCGTCTAAAACAATAAATGGCACAGAACCAGATTGATCATTTACATAATAGCTATCTAACAAGCTGCATATTTTTGCATATCTGTCTCTATTTTCTTCTATATCAATATCTAATAAAGTCACATTCATACTTTCTTTATATTCATCTTGCAATTGAGGTATGACAACTTGAATAAATGATTGACAAACAGGACATGTTTTTGCATAAAATACATACAAATAATAATGTGGTCTAGCATGACAAGCTGTTAAAAACATCAAAAAAGCGAGGCATAATTTTTTCACTTTTCTTCCTTATAATAAAAACGATACGCTTCTAACTCATATCCTAATTCCTGATGTTTAACAGCTTTTTCTATATCATTGGCTAATTCTTCTTCATCACCTGAAGTATAACCTACTTTAGCATAATATGTATCAACAGCATACATTGGTCCCATACCATACATTGATTCATCAAAATCAGCAAGTGAATCAATAACATTATCATAAATCTCTTTTGTTTGCCTATCATCTAAATCATAAAGTTCTATTTCTATATTTTCTCCAAAAGATTTTTCTAAATAAGGAATAGCTTCTGATTGAAAAGCTTTGCATTCACTACAAGTAGAAATATAGAAAAAAAGTAATTTGACTTTTGTATCAATATTTCTTTCAGGAACAGTTTTGGCACAAGCACATAAAATCAACGCTAATAAAAATATAAGTATTTTTTTCATGTTACCCTCCTTATTTTGTATTATAAACTATAAGTACAAAAATGTATACAAAAGGAAAAACAAAAAAAGATATAATTGTATTGAAAAAAAATAATAAAAATAATATAATAGTATTAAGGAGGATGAGAGAATGAATTTTGAATGGTCTACAAATGATATTGCAACAATGACACTAACAATTTATGAAACAAATTTAACATTAAATAAAGCTGCTTGTGTACATTTTGAAGATGTCAATTATGTTTTGTTAGGAATTGATTATGAAGCGAAGCAAATAGGAATTAAGCCTGTCACAAAACAAGAAATAGATGATGGGATTTATCCATCAAGTCAGCTTCATCGCATTTCTTTAGGGAAAAGCTATGGACGTATTTCAAACAAGTCGTTTGTTTATGACCTCACTCAAAAATTTGGATTCGATTTTAGTGAGAACCAATGTTATAAATACACAGTAAAGTATGATGTTGTACATGCGATTATGATTGCACAATTGTAAGGAGGGAAATCAATGTCAGCAACACTTTTTTGGACAATTGTATTAGTTATTGCCATTATTGTTGAAGCTATAACTATCGATCTTGTAAGTATTTGGTTTGCTTTAGGAGCACTTGGAGCATTAGTGAGTGAAGCATTAGGAGCAAGTGAACTGATTCAGGGAATATTATTTGCAGCGATATCAATTATTTGTATTGTTGCATCTCGCCCACTTGCCAAGAAATATCTTCGTGGAAACATCACAAAAACTAATCTAGATAGAGTGATTGGAAAGCATTGTTTAGTCACTGAACCTATTACTGCTGATAGTAAAGGTGAAGTCAAAGTTATGGGGAATCTTTGGTCTGCAACAAGTCTTAACAATGAGAATATTGAGGTTGGTCAATATGCAGAAGTTGTTGCTATCGAAGGAGCTCATGTTATTGTAAGAAAAATATAAAGGAGGATTTTATATGTTAGATTTTATTTTTCATTATTTATGGCTTGTTATTTTAATTGTATTAATTATCATTGTTGTTGCAAGAACAATTCGTATTGTTCCTCAATCTTATGCTTATGTCGTTGAAAGAATTGGTGCATATAATCGTACTTGTAATGTTGGATTGCATATTATGATTCCTTTATTAGATCATATTTCTAATAAAGTATCATTGAAGGAACAAGTTATGGACTTTGCCCCACAACCAGTAATCACCAAAGATAATGTCACAATGCAAATTGATACCGTTGTTTATTTTCAAATTACAGATCCAAAGTTATTTACTTATGGAGTTGTAAGACCACTTAATGCTATTGAGAATTTAACAGCAACAACTTTACGTAACATTATTGGTGATCTTGAATTAGATGAAACATTAACATCAAGAGATATTATTAACTCAAGAATGCGTTCTATCTTAGATGAAGCTACTGATCCATGGGGAATAAAAATTCATCGTGTTGAAGTCAAAAATATTATTCCACCTCGTGATATTCAAGAGGCTATGGAAAAACAAATGCGTGCTGAACGTGAAAGACGTGAAGCGATTTTACAAGCTGAAGGTAAAAAGACTGCTGCTATTTTAACAGCTGAGGGTAAAAAAGAATCAATGATTCTAGAAGCCACAGCAGAAAAAGAAGCACAAATCGCAAGAGCTGAAGGTGAAGCTGAGGCATTAAGACTTGTTTATGAAGCACAAGCTAAAGGGATTGAATATATTAACAATGCTCAACCTCAAGATGCCTATGTCACATTAGAAGGTTTTAAAGCTTTAGAAGAAGTTGCTAAGGGTGAGTCTACAAAGATTATTATTCCTAGCGATTTACAAGGTATGGCTGCCACTGTTACATCAATTGCCGAAATTGCTAGAGATTCAAAGAAAAAGAAATAAGGTGAGAAAATGAAAAAAGAGGATTATTTGTTACTGTTGAAAAAAAATATTGCAAGAACTTATATTAAATGTCATGATGACAAAGATCCAAAATCCTTACTCAATTATGAAAATACTATTCAAATAGAATTTAAGGATGATTGTATAGTCCTCAAGGGATATTCTGGAGAATTTCTATTAGACATTCCATATCAAGAGATTGATTATATTGATTTCAAACCTTTACAAAGATATGGTCCTGGAACTATTGTAAGGAAGAATTATTCAATCATGTACACAATCGTTCTTCATAATTCAACTCTTTATCAATTTGAATCAATGAGTCTTCAAATATGGAATGAGATTATCAATATTCTCAAAGAAAATAATGTAAATATTGTAGATTCTTATGCTCTTATAGATATCATCCTTCATTCAAAATCAACAGAAGACTTTTATCAGAGTATAGAGCAACATATAGAAGAATGGAAACAAAATAACTTAGCAATGATTATCAAAAAAAATAATCTTATCACCAAACCATAGACTTATGTCATGGTATATCTTAGCAACAAATAATAAAGAAGATTCTTTCAAGGTTTATAAATCTTAAAAAGAATCTTCTTTTATATTTTCAAAAACAAAGCTTACACCATTTTCTCGGTTCAATGCTGTAATTGTATACCCAAACATATGCGCAATTTTATAAACAATAGAAAGTCCCAATCCGAACTGTCCTTTAACCCCTTTTGCATATGGTTTAAATAAGAATGTCAATGTTTCTTCATCAATGCATTCTCCATCATTATAAATCTCTAAATAATCTTCTTTAAGAATAATCTTAATTTCCTGTTTTGCATATCGAGTTGCATTCTCAATAATATTTTCTATAGCTTCTCTCCAATGTTCTTCATTCCCAATGAACATAACATCTTCTAATTCAGCATTTAACGTGATTTCAGGTTGAAGAATATCCATTTGTAAAACAATTTTCTCTATTAACTGTTTCATATTGAATGTATATAATTGAATTTCTTCTCCTTGTAAATAATCTAAGCGATTTAAATATAGCAATGATTTGACTTTGTGTTCTAAGCGTTGAGCATTTTCTAAAATGACATCCATAGAACTATTTTTATCGCCATATGGATAGATATCATCTTTCACACTTTGACCATATGTCTGTATCAAAGCAATTGGTGTTTTTAAATCATGAGAAATATTGTGAATCATTTCTTCTTTGATCTTTTCTTGCTTTTCAAGCTCCTCTTTCATATCTACCAATGCTTTAGCAACAACACCAATTTCATCTTCTCTATCTATATTTAATTCTCCATTTTTTCTTTCTTTAATATTATCTATATATCCTTTGATTTTTTTCAATGGAGAAATAAGATGAAGCACCCATAACACCATAACAAATGCAAAAATGATAAAAAAGCCATACTGTATATAAATAATTTGATTTCTAAGATCCGTTATTAACTCATTAGAATAATCACTATTCACAATAGAAATTAAATAGCTATTTTCAGATAGTCGAGTAATCATAAAATAAAATATTTTTCCTTTATAATTTCCCTTATTCTTTAAGGTATCTTTAGAACTATTCAATAATTGAATTAAATCTTCACCAAACAATTCATTATATAAGTTATAAACTGTTTGTTGTGATGCTAAATTCGTTTTCGTAAAGGCATTGAGCGATTCGTCATAAATAATATGATAAATAATCTTATTTTGTTTATTTGACATGAAAGAATCATAAATATATAAACTCTGTGAATCATTCAATGTATTATACATTTGATTGTCAATAATAGATTTTAAATTATAATCAACCAAAGGCATCATAATTGTTACTAAGAGTAAACCTACAAATCCTAAAACAATAATTAATTGTTGAACTAAAGAAAATTTTTTCAGAATTCTCAATTTTGATAATGTTTCTTTCATACTAATCTAAACGATACCCAAAGCCATAAATTGTTTTAATATTTAAATTTGGCATCTTCTTTCTTAAACGACGAAGTGTATCATCAACAACTCTATCACTTCCAAAATAGTTTTCATCCCAAATTTTTGATAAAACTTGTTCCCTAGAGATAGCTAATCCTTTATTTTTAATAAAATAAAGTAACAATTCATATTCCTTTGTTGTCAATTCTATTTCCTGTTTATTTAGTAAAACTTTACGTTTTTCTTCATCAACATCATAACCATCAACTTTTGTAAAGGCATTATCTTTATAAACTCGTTTTAAAATATTATGAATTCTTAAAATAACTTCTTTAATATTGAAAGGTTTTGTAATATATTCATCGCTTCCCTTTTCTAAGCCAATAATACGGTCAAATTCCTGATCACGTGCGCTCATAAAAACAATAGGCATTTCTGGTTTACAATTTTTAATTTCATTTAATAAATCAAAACCACTATTCTTATCTAGCATAATATCAACAATCCACAAATGAACATCATCATCTTTATGAAGCAAAGCTTCTTCATACGTATAAAATGAATAAACAATATAGCCTTCTTTTTCTAAATACGTTCTTACCAAGTCATTTAAATTTTTCTCATCATCAATAATATTTATGCGATACTTCATTTTTCTCACCTCACTATCACTATATACAAAAGATTGCCATATAATATGGCAACATTTTGTGATAATATGTGAAATTTTATTTTTCTACTGCATATCCTTTTTCTTTGATAACATTCACAACCTTCAATACATATTCATGACAAATCTCATCACTTTGAGCCTCTACCATAACTCTCACAACAGGTTCAGTTCCACTTTCACGAACCAATATTCTTCCTTCATCTCCTAAGGCTTCTTGAACTTCTTTGACAGCATTTTGAACATCAGGATCTTCTTGAGCAGCCTTCTTATCAGTCACTCTCACATTAATAAGCAATTGTGGATAGATTTCTACATTTTCAACCAATTGTGCCAATGTCTTTTTGCTTTCCACCATTGTTTCAGCAATTTTTAATGAAGTTAAAATTCCATCACCAGTTGTTGCATGTTTAGAGAAAATAATATGTCCTGATTGTTCTCCACCAATACAGTGACCATTTTTAACCATATTTTCATAAACATACTTATCACCAACAGCAGTTTTTTCATAGCGAATACCAACTTTGTCTAATGATTTATATAAGCCAAAATTACTCATAATTGTTGTGACAATGGTATTGTTTAATAATTCTCCTTTTGATTTCATCTCTAATCCACAAACATAAAGAATCAAATCACCATCAACAACTCTACCAAATTCATCAACTGCTATACAACGATCAGCATCTCCATCATAAGCAAATCCAACATCTAAGCCATTTTCTACAACATATTTTTGTAAGACTTCAATATGTGTTGATCCACAATTCGTATTAATATTTGTTCCATCAGGATCATTATTAATAACATATGTTTTTGCACCCAAAGCATCAAAAACACTTTTTGCTATTGCACTTGATGAACCATTAGCACAATCTAAACCTATTTTAAAATCTTTAAAAGCACGTGTTGGAATACTCATCAAATAACCAATATATCTATTTCTTCCCATAGAGTAATCAATTGTTCTACCAATTTTATCTTTTGTTGCGTATGGAATTGGATCAGTCAATCCGTCAATATATTGTTCTATTAAATTTTCTATTCTTGCTTCTAACTTATGTCCTTTGCCATTAATGATTTTAATACCATTATCATAATAAGGATTATGTGAAGCACTGATCATAATACCACAGTCAAACTCTTCGCTTCTTACAACATAAGAAACAGATGGAGTTGTTGTCACATGTAATAAATAAACATCAGCTCCACTTGCAGTTAACCCAGCAACAAGAGCATATTCAAACATATAAGAGCTTCTTCTTGTATCCTTTCCAATAACAATTCTTGCTTGGTGATTGCGTGAATAATACCATCCTAAATATCTTCCTACTTGAAAAGCATGTTCTACTGTCAAATCAACATTTGCTTCTCCTCTAAAACCATCAGTTCCAAAATACTTACCCATAATTTCTAGTTCCTTTCAATATTAATTGTTACTTTTGATGATGATAACAATTCTACTTTTAATGTTTCATCATCACTAGCCACCTTGACATTTACACTTCTTGTACCAACTTTTAAACGATCAATGTCAATGCTTGCTTGTATATTGTCAGCTGTAAGATTATTGATTTTTGCTTCTGTTCCTGTCACTAAAACTTCAGCATAACCACCTTCCCCAGCAAAAGACACTTTATACTTTTCAGAATTATTTAACACTTTTATTGGAATTTTGTCAATTCGTTTTGATATGACTTTATCAACCTCTATATTTACATCTATTGAATCTGTTGAAAACTTATTAATTCCTGCTTCTTTTTTTAAAGCAATATTATTTAATGTCACATTCGATTTCATGTCACTGACATCAACATCAACAATAACTTCTTGAATATCTTTAATCAATTCTTCTCGTCCATAAATAGTCACTTGGTTTTGTGATAATGTACATTTAGAAATTTGATAACCAGCTGGCATATCTCCTGTAAAATGAGTTTGAATATTCACTGTTTTACTATATGATGCAACATTACATATGACATGAACTTTGTGTGAAGAAATTTCAACATTCATTTCATTGCCATTACTATCAAACGCTTTAATAACAGCATTCTGTTCAAATGCCTGAGTTTGATTTGACACATCAATACATGCTTCAACTTTCGCTATTTTATTAATTGTTTCTGGACTTGCATAAACATTAACTGTTGAAAATTCCATTTCATCTACACTGACTGAATACTTTGAATCCAATTTATCTTCATTAATAAAACGATATCCTAAGTCAAATTCTACTGTCTTTTTCTTCATTAACTTAATCTTCAATGTATTAGGAACAATCATAACTCTTAATGAATCTGGAAAATTACGTGAATTTAACTGAACAGTATATTCGCCTTCTGTCTTATCGCTTAAATCCAAGTAAACTTCATAATCCTTAGAAAAGTTTATTCTATAAATGTCTAAAGATGAACCAATCAATCCCACAGTCACATTATCTGGTACACCTGATAATTCTAATGTTGGATCAAGATTTTCTATACTTACAGAAACATTATCAATTGTCTGTCCAGATGTTGGACTTGTCAAAATATCTTTTCCAACAACACTATAAAAAAGTATTGATGCCATAATCAAGGCTAATATCATAACACTTGCTTTACTTGATAGAATCTTATCAACTGTTTGATTAATGTAATTATAAAAGCGTCCAACAGTATCTATAGTTTTAGATTGCTTAGAAAATGTTGATTCTTTTATTGTATTTTCTTTTGTTTGTTTCTCTTTTTCTTTTTTTATGACTTTCAAAAAGAAATCTGTTGTTGAATCTTGAATTTCTTTTTTGTCATTATGATGTCTAGGACTCATGTGTAGCTTCCTCCTCATCATTTGATTTAAACCAATTCAATTCATTAACAAGAGATGCTCTCAACTCTTTTGTTGGAATCTTCTTTAACTCACCATTCATCGCAAAGGAAATTGTTCCTGTTTCCTCGCTCACAATAACAGTCAAAGAGTCAGTAATTTCACTGATCCCAATAGCAGCTCTATGCCTTGCTCCATACTTTGGACTTAACTCCTTATTTGTAGGAGGATAAAAAGCTGCAGCACACGCAACACGATCACCTTGAATAATTGTAGCTCCATCATGTAGAGGTGTTCCTTCCCAAAAGATGGTTAAGAATAATTCACTTTTTATATCTGCATTGATTCTTGTTCCTGTATTAATGTAATCCATTAATGATTGTGTTCTTTCAAAAGTGATTAAAGCACCCGTTTGTTCTTTTGAAAGAGTTGTTATTGCTGTGACAAGCTCATCCATAAGTCTTTCTTTTTCATCATTTGTCATTTCTTTTTTGATAGTCATTTTTGTTTGACCCATTTTTTCTAATAGTGTTCTTATTTCAGGTTGGAAGATAATAATCAAAGCTAAAACTCCCCAATTAATAATACTTTCTACTAGATAATTTATTGTAGAAAGTCCTAAAAGACCTGTAATTAATCTTACAATAAATATAAACAAGACACCTTTAAACAACTGCATTGTTCTCATATTTGTTTTAAACATAGAAATTAAATAGTAAAAAATAAACCAAACAATAAACAAGTCTATTAAAGATCTTAAAATATTTAACATCATATTGAGATCAAAATTCAAATTCATCACCTACATTTCCTTTCTATTATAACAGCTTTATAGTAAAAAATAAAATGCTATTTGCTGAAAGTCATAGTTTTATGCTTTTTATAGATATCATAGACTTCTTGTAAAGTTTTAAATATTTTTTGACTACACATCACAGACATAAAAATTGTTCATTTGACTTTATATTGAATAAATAACTTTCAAAATATTTAGAATAATAAAATTTAATTCTATCAGAATTGAAAAGTTCTTCTTTTCATGTTTCGTTATGTATAAATCAGGCAGCTTTTTTATTTGAATAAACCATCAACAAATTGACAAATATTAGTGTTTATTTTACAATATAAGTGAACAAATAGACATGATATATTTTACATAGATTTCCATATATAATATACATAATGACTATCATTGTTATTGATGATTCTTTTATAAAATCATATTAAAAACTGTATTTTCTTTAACACATAATATTTATAATAAACTAAAATTCACTACTGGTTGGCATATGTATTTACTTAAACTTCTAATCTGTATGACCAATAAATTTATTATATTCATTTTCTATGATTCTATACTGTCAATATCCAATTGAAAAATACTATATCTATACATATCAAATCATTGTTATACATTTATTTTCTCAACTTAAACAATAGGAATTAAAGAATACAGGTAAAGGAGGAATAAATAATAAAGAAATAGATTGAACATTTGTATCTATACATTAAACATTATACTATAAGGAGGTTTATTGTATGAGAAAAAAATTTTTATGTGCAGTGCTACTCTTTTCGATACTTTTAGGATATGTGTTATACATTCATTCATTTCATAGAGATGTATATACTTATGATCAATCTATTTATGTGATTGTAGAAGATATTAATGATTATGATTTAGAATACTTAAAAAGTTTAGATTATCGTTATGAAAAGATTCAAATCAACCTTATTCCTGTTGATAATTTTGAACAATTTGTATTTCATAGTAATGATTTGTTAGCTGTTGAAAATAAGTTGCTTTCAAATAAAAAAGTGAATAGCTTTATAAAAGAAAAATTAAAGAATAAATTTGTTTATTTTTTAGGGCAGAGCAACATAAATACAATTTCCAATTTATTAGGAAAAACATTGACTGAAAAACAAAACATATTTGAAGCTGAGTCAGATAATGTTGATTCAAAGATTGTTCCAATGAATAATAATGTTTGTTCAGTGCTCAAATACTCAAATAATACAGAGTACAAAGAGATGATTGAGGTCAATTATATAGAAGGAGCTCCTTCGCCAGAAGAGTTACTCATACCTTGCTTTAATGATTCTTTAGAGCAAAATGCCAATGTACCTCTCTCATTGGATTTACGTACATCAGGTTCAAAATCAAATTGGTATCTGACTAATCAAACAACAGGCAATCCTCAAACAAATTATGTACAATCAACCTATAAAATGTATAAAGAGGTTAATGAAAGCGATCCTGATAAAGACTACTTTGTTTTTGTGACAGAAAATCATTTTAGTAGTCATGGACGTTGGATGAAAGTTGAACATGATTCAAATAATACCAAAGATACCACAGCATTAACTGCTGCTCCTACAAATCATTCTGCGACAACATCATGGGATGTTTCTTTTAATGATATTTCATTCAGTTATAATGGTACAAAAGTCAAAATAAGTCTTCAAAGAGTCAATGATTGTATCAATAGTTGGGTTTATATCAATGAAAACTCAACCAGCTCTTTTAGCTTGGAAGATACATTTTATTCATTATCAGAATTTAGTGTTCCTCAAGATAAAAGTATAACGTTAAGATGTTCCATACATGCATTAGACACAGACATAGGAAAAGTAAATGCAGCTTATTCATTGACTGTAAAGTGATAAATTTATTTAAAAAACAGCAAAAAAAGAAGCCAATAATGAAATAACTTCAATATTGGTCTTTCTTTTACTTCTATAATTTAATAGTTATCATCATTCAACAAATATTTATTTGTTTTCTTAATTGATATATGGATTAAATTAATGTATTACTAAGAACTATACTTTATCGTCTTCTTCTTTTATCTTTCCTAGTCGCATGCTCCCCTTCACAATACTCATGATACTTTGCAAAATCTCCTAAATTATAAACATTATAATTTTTTTTCATAAGTTTCTGACAAGCTTTTCTACTATTATAACCATTATATGCATATAAATAATATATAAGATCCTTTTCTGGATAATATTCTTCAAACTGATCAATGAGGCGTAATGGAAGACAACTTGCATCAGCAATATGTAGCTCATTATATACCCTTAATTCATCTACACAAACGATAACAATTTTTTCAGGATTTTTCTCATAATCACGAAATCCTTCATTAATATCTTTAACCTTGACCTCATCGCTTTTTTTAAAACCAAACATGATAACTCCTCCTTGTAGTATACATAATATCACTATTTCCTGCTTTTTTCTATTGCTTTTATATTTTTTCTATGATATTATTATTGAGCAACATCAATAGGGGTGTGGTTCAATGGTAGAGCATCGGTCTCCAAAACCGTGGACGCGGGTTCGATTCCTGCCACCCCTGCCATTAAAAATTTACCTTGATTTTATCAAGGTTTTTTTATACCCATTTTTAACTCAAACAAAAATTGAATATTATCTATTGATTGTAAAAATTATTTTGAAAATTAAAAGCCAGAGTTTAAAAGACAAATATTTACTAAAAATATCGGGTAAACTAATTTCTTTTAAGTTAAAATTTATTTGTGAACTGAAGGGAGAGAGAGAGCAATGAATTGGAGTGAATCTATCAGTAGAGCTATAGAGTATATAGAAAATAATCTAACAAATGATATTACTGTTGAAGATATTGCAAAGCATTTGTATATATCATCATTTTATTTTCAAAAAGGTTTTTCAATGCTATGTGGTTATTCAATAAGTGAATATATTAGAAATAGGAAACTATCACTTGCTGGTCATGAAATTTTGCACACTAACAATAAAATCATTGATATAGCTTTAAAATATGGATATGATTCTCCAGATAGTTTTACAAAAGCATTTACAAGATTCCATGGTTCTACTCCAACAGAAGTTCGTAAAGGTGGAAAAATAAAAGATTTTGCACCTTTAAAAATAAATTTAATATTGAAAGGTGGTTATACTATGGAGTACAAAGTCGAAGAAAAGGAAAATTTTAGAGTTATTGGTTTAAAAGATAGTTTTCAATATGAAACGGCAAATCAAGAAATACCAAAAATATGGAAAAAGTTTTTTAAAAAAAATATATTTAATAAAATAAAACCTAAATATGCTATTAATATTGATACTCATATGGGAAGTGAACTATTTGAATATGTTATTGGAGATGATTATGACTCATCATTAAAAATTCCAAAAGGTTTTGAAATAATAGAAATCCCAAAATTTACTTGGGTTATTTTCTCATGTATAGGTCCAGCAGGTATGAAAATGAAAGAAATAAATGAAAGAATATTTAATGAATGGTTACCCAATTCAAACGATTATGAAATAGCAGCAGGATATAATATTGAAATGTATTCAAATCCAGAGAATTATAAAAAAGGTATTGATGATGAAAAATATTATTGTGAAGTTTGGATTCCTATCAAAAGAAAATAGTAATATAAATTTCATTTTGATAACAGAACAATAGAAGAACAATGAATTTAAAAATTAAGCAATTATTCAGCAATGAGTGATTGCTTTTTATACTCTATCACTATATCAGAAATACACCAAAATAATGATTACAATCAAAAAGGCATAAAAATCTGGAATTTTTTCTGTACATTTAAAAATATAGCTATTCTATCTTCTTCATTTGATATGAAGTGTAATAGGTATTTAGTGTCATTGTGATATCACTATGACCAAATCTTTTTATTTACAAAAAGAAAAGACATGTTAAAATAACAAAGTAAAGGAGGCTACAGCATGCTTATTACTGCTTCACATATAACAAAATACAACCAATTAAAATGTATTGTTGATGATGTATCTTTCACCATTAATGAAAAAGATAAAATTGCCTTTGTAGGATTAAATGGAAGTGGAAAATCAACACTACTTAAAATATTAGCAAAAAAAGAAGATTGCCAAGGACAGATCATGTATAAAAAAGATATACGTATAGGATATCTTCCCCAAAATCCAGACTTTCACGATGAAAATACAATACTCCAACAAATGTTTGAAAGTCTAGACTCCCCAAATGAATATGAGGTCAAGGCTATCTTAAACAAATTTGGTATCACAAATCACCAACAAAAAATCAAAGAATTATCTGGTGGTCAACAAAGACGTGTTGCACTAGCAATAACCCTTTTAAATCCATGTGATATCCTTCTTTTAGATGAACCAACAAATCATTTGGATAATGAAATGATAGAATACTTAGAAAAATATTTAATAAAATTTCCTAAAGCTATTTTCATGGTAACCCATGATCGTTATTTCTTAGAAAGAATTACTCATAAAATTTATGAACTTGATCGTCATAAAATTTATGAATATGAAGCCAATTACTCAAAATATTTAGAACTCAAACAACAAAGAGAAGAAGATATGTTTTCTGCTCAAAGAAAAAGAAAACTTTTTCTAAAAAAAGAATTAGAATGGGTGCGTGCTGGAGTACAAGCTCGTACAACAAAAAGTAAAGATAGATTACAAAGATTTGAAAAACTAAAACAAC
The DNA here is from genome assembly GCA_951801965.1 of uncultured Erysipelotrichaceae bacterium. GTDB lineage: Bacteria > Bacillota_I > Bacilli_A > Erysipelotrichales > Coprobacillaceae > CATOPA01. The sequence continues at coordinate 19,212 of CATOPA010000002.1, forward strand.
AAGAAGATATCCAAAAAACAGAAAATATCCAGATGATTTCTGCAACTTCAAGATCTGGCAAAAAAACAATAGAACTCAAAAATATTTCCAAGTCATATCATCAACCTTTATTTTCAGATTTCTCATATCATTTTAAAAAATTTGATAGAGTTGGAATTATTGGACCTAATGGCTGTGGAAAATCTACATTACTGAATATGATTGCTGGATTATGTTTACCTGATCAAGGGAGTATTGAAATCGGAGAGACTATGAAAATTGGGTATTTTAAACAAGGACATGGTGACATGAATCCATCTATGACAGTTATTGACTATGTTAGTGAAACTGCTCGTCTTCTTCATACTGATGAGGGAACTTTAACAGCAAAACAAATGTGTGAAAGATTTCTTTTTGATAAAAATATGCAATATACAACAATCAATAGATTATCTGGTGGAGAAAAAAGAAGGCTTTACTTATTGAAGGTTCTCATGGAAGCTCCTAATGTCTTATTGTTAGATGAACCAACAAATGATTTAGATATTACAACATTACAAATTCTAGAAGATTATTTAGATTCTTTTCAAGGAATTATCATTACAGTTTCGCATGATCGTTACTTCTTAGATCGCATTTGTGATTACTTATTTGTTTTTGATAATCAAACAATACAATATCATATTGGCGGATATAGTTTATACAAAGATATTCCTAAAGAAAAAAAGTCTAAACAAACAGTGAAAAAGACATATCAAAGACAAAGAAAAATAAAACTTTCATATAATGAAAAGAAAGAACTTGAGAATATAGAGCAAATTCTTCCATCATTAGAACAGCAGCTTCACGATATTGATGATCATATGAATAATGTTACTGAATATCAATTATTATCAGAACTTACAAAACAAAGAGATGACTTAACTTTACACATTCAAAATCTAGAAGAAAGATTACTTGAATTAATGGAAAAACAAGAAAATGAGGATTAACATCCTCATTTTAATATTGGTCCTGCATCAATAACAGCTTGTGGGAAGTTTGGATACTTCTTAAAGTTTTCCACAAACATTTCAACAAGCTTTTTAGCTGTTTTATCATATTCATCTTTATGTAACCAAGTTGCTTTTGGATCTAAGAGTTCTTGTGGAACTCCTGGACAGAATTTAGGAATATTCAAGTTAAAAAATGGTTCTGTTTCATAAGCAACATAATCTAATTCTCCATTAATAGCAGCATTAATCATACGACGTGTATATTTTAATGGTATACGTTTACCTACACCATACGATCCTCCTACCCATCCTGTATTAATCAAAAAAACATTAGCATTAGCTTTTTGAACTCTTCTTTGAAATTGTTGTGAATAAAGTAATGGATCTAATGGTAAAAATGGTTCCCCAAAACATGTTGAGAATGTTGCCTGAGGCTCTGTCACACCGTCCTCTGTTCCTGCAAGTTTACTTGTATATCCAGAAACAAAGTGATAAGCCGCTGAATTTAAATCAAGTTTAGCAATTGGAGGTAAAACACCAAAAGCATCCGCCGCTAAAAAGAAGATTGTTTTTGGAATAGGAGCTCTTCCACTTGGCTCTATATTTTCAATATAACTTAAAGGATAACCCACACGTGTATTTTCAGTAATTGAATCATCATTAAAATCTATGATACGTGTATCTTCAAATAATTGTACATTTTCAGCAACTGCGCCAAATCTTACTGCATCCCAAATTTCTGGCTCATTAGCTTTTGAAAGACGGATACATTTTGCATAACAACCACCTTCAAAATTAAAAACACCTGTATGTGACCATCCATGCTCATCATCACCAATCAGCTTACGCTCTGGGTCAGTTGATAATGTTGTTTTTCCAGTTCCAGATAATCCAAAGAAAAGAGCAGTATTTCCACTATCATCAATATTTGCTGAACAATGCATTGTAAAAACATTACGTTGTGGCAACATAAAATTCATAACACAGAAAACACTCTTTTTAATTTCTCCAGAATAACCTGTTCCTGCAATAAGAACAATATGTCTTTCATAATCAATCATGACTGCCACTTCACTATTCAATCCAACGCTCTTATCAACTTTACACTCAGGGGCAACCAAAATTAAGAAATCTTCTTGAAAATGTTGAAGCTCTCTTGGTGTAGGTTTAATAAGTAAATTAGAAATAAATAAATTCTGACTTGCCTTTTCATTAATCACTCTAAATGCATATGAATACTTTGGATTTGCGCCAGCATATCCATCAAAAATATAAAGATCTTTATCTTGAAAATGTTGAATGATTTGTTGATAAACCTTATCAAACTTTTCTACTGACACAGGTTTATTAACTTTACCCCATGCAATCAAGTCATGAACAGAAGCAGAGTCTACAATATATTTATCATCGGGTGAACGACCTGTCCTTTCTCCAGTATGAATACATAACGCTCCTGCACGACTTAATCTTCCCTCACCTTTCAGCAACGCCTTTTCAACCAATGATCCAGGGGGAATATTTCTAAAAATAGACCCACTTGTTTTAATACCATATTTTTCTATTCCGTATGTCTCCATCTTTTTTACCTCGCCTTTTATTATTATATTTATAATAACATGAAACCGTATACATACACTAGAATTATTTTACTTTTTTGACATCTTTCAAAAAAATTGATAGATATAATAAAAAACCCTATATCATCATGAACGATTTCTTTATATTTACACATAATAATCTTTCATCATACATTAGGGTTTTATAAATCTCATTTAATCATTATCTTGGCTTTCTATTTTAATGACGATATCTTCATCAAGCTCTATGCTTTTTTCCATATCTTTTGCAGTAGCAAACAATGGAATCTCTATATACTCAAATTCATCTTCCTCAATTTGTGTTTTTATTGCCATGTTTTTTCTCCTCAAATAATGAATTTAATAATGTAACAGACGCCATTGCATCTTCACAATAATAATCAGCCCCAATTTCATCTGCAATTTCTTGTGTTAAAACAGCACCTCCAACCCAAATTGGACATATACAATTGGATTGATGCAATGCTTCTATTGTCTTTTTCATATTGACAACTGTTGTTGTCATCAAAGCACTCAATCCTATTATTTGAGGCCGATATTGTTGACATGCTTTCACCACAGCATCAACTTTTACATCTTTACCTAAGTCAATTACTTCATATCCATAGCTTTCTAACACAACTTTCACAATATTCTTTCCAATATCATGAATATCTCCTTCCACTGTACACATCATCACAGGTCCTTTACTTTGTGTATCAGAAGTAAAACTTGTTTTCACAATTTCAAAAGCAAGCTTTGTTGTTTCTGCAGATTGAATCAATTGAGGTAAAAATATTTTATTTTTCTCATAATCATTTCCCACTTGATTTAAAGCAGGAATAATCATTTCATTAATAACAAACATAGCATCATGATCTTTTAAAACTTCTTTTGTTTTAGACTGAATTTCTTCTTTCAAACCATGAATAATGATATCTTGTAAAGATAAAGAAGAGACTGATGTTGATGCTTGTTGAACAGGAAGCTGCGATTGTTTTGAAATATAATTTACACTTTCTTTATCATAATAATATAAAACATTATATGCATCTATTGTCTCCATCAATTGTTGATCTAATGGATTAATAATTGGTAAATCTAACCCTGCCTGCATAGCAAGAGTCAAAAATGTTCTATTTAATAAAGGTCTATTTGGTAAACCAAAAGAAACATTAGAAACACCTAAAACAGTATGGACTCCTAGTTCTTTTTTTACTAATTGTAAAGCTTTTAACGTTTCTTGGACTTCTTTTTGCTGAGCAGAAGCTGTCAATGTTAAACAATCAATAATAATATCTTTTTTATCAATACCATAACTTGCTGCTCTATCAATGATCTTTTTTGCAATTTTTAATCTATCTTCAGCATATAGTGGTATACCATCTTCTAATGTTAATCCAATGACAACACCACCATACTTTTTAACAATTGGGAAAACAGCATCCATAACCTCATCTTTACCATTTACAGAATTAATCAAAGGTTTTCCATTATAATATCGACATGCTTTTTCAATGACCTCAGGCGAAGAAGAGTCAATTTGAAGTGGCAAAGAAATGACTTCCTGCAGTAACTGTATTACCTTAACCATTGTTTTTTCTTCATCTATTCCAGGTAATCCTACATTGACATCCAAAATATGAGCCCCTGCTTGTTGCTGTTGAATACCTTCAATAACATACTCCTCTAATTTTCCTTCTTTTAAAGCTGCTTTCAGTTTCTTCTTTCCAGTTGGATTTAATCGTTCTCCACAGACAATCACTTCTCCATGAAATGTCACTGTTTGATTTTGACTTGAAACACGTGTATACTTCTTGACCTGTCTCTCTTTTACAGATTTTAAAGCAATCTTTTTAACTTCCGCAATAAATTCAGGTGTTGTCCCACAACAACCACCAACAATGCTGACTCCTTTTTCCATATAATCACTCATCATTTGAGCAAAAGCAAATGGTTCCATGTCATAGCATGTCTCTCCGTCTTTAAAAACAGGTAAACCTGCATTAGGTTGAATCATAACAGGAATAGAAGAAACTTCTAATAATTCATCAATAATAGGTTTTAATTCCTGTGGTCCTAATGAGCAGTTAACACCTAATGCATCAACCCCCAACCCTTCAACAACATTCACAAATGTTGTTGGATCACTTCCAGTCAATGTATGTCCATTTTGTTCAAATGTCATAGTTACAAAAACAGGAAGATCACTATTTTCTTTAACAGCCAATATACCTGCTTTCACTTCATATAAGCTTGTCATTGTTTCAAATAAAACAGCATCAACTTCATCTTTCACTAATAAAATCTGTGAAGCAATGATTTCATAAGCTTCATCAAAAGAAAGTGTTCCTAAGGGTTCAAGCAGTTGTCCTATAGGTCCTATATCTAAAACAATATAAGCCTCTTTATTCACTTCTTCCCTTGCCTTTTTCGCATTCATGACAGCAGCCTTCAATAAATCACAATAACAATATCCACTGTCTTTCATTTTAAGCGGATTACATCCAAATGTATTTGTTGTTATAAAATCAGCACCAGCCATTAAGTATCTTTTATGAATATCAATAATGATCTCAGGGTGTTCAATATTATAAACTTCTGGAATCTCTCCTGCTTGCATTCCACAAAGCTGTAATTGTGTTCCCATTGCTCCATCAAAAATAAGCAACTCTTTTCCTAATCTTTTACGTAACATGTCATTCCTCCTTTCCTTAATGAACAATCATTATATCTCACACAAGACATACATGATTTTTTATTTGTCTCTCCTAAACCTATAATACCCAATATTGATTTCATCGGAATCAATAGTCCATCTTTATTTATTGAAACACCTATTTTTTCAATATGTAAAACTCTTGACAAAAGCTTATTCATTTCTAATGGAATATCCCCATAACCTGGTGCCATTCGGAAAGTTCTTTTTCCTAAAGAAAGCGTTTGTTCAAAAGAATCTAAACATTCTTCTAAATAGCAATTGCTGACAGCATCAAAAACAATAGCTTTTGTTAAATCGATATGTTGATAATACTTTATTTTTTGATCGATTTGTATTCCTAATGTTCCACAAATAATAAGACACTCGTGACAATTTTGTAAATAAAATTCAAGATCTTTTGAAGCACACTGTAAATGAATCTCTTTTATGATGAAGGGATCATGACCTAGTGTCATTTTTTGAAAAACAGCTTTAAATTGTGAAAACTCTTGAACTTCTATAATACATTCATCAATCAATTGATTTGTTTTTTCATCCACTTGTCCATCATAATGAAGATAGTGTAAAATATGCTTTTTATTCATGGTTTAGCTCTTTTAAAACTGTTGGAATACTTTTAAAAATAGCTTGTGCTATCTCTGGTTTATTCATTGTATAAATATGAATACCATCAACACCATTTGTAATCAAATCAATAATTTGATGAGTCGCATAATTGATTCCTATTTCCTTCATTGCTTCAGGATAATGATAATAAGATTCTATCATTGTCGACAACTGATAAGGAATAGAACATCCACACATTTTCGCAGTATGAAGCAGTGATTTAGAGTTTGTAATAGGCATAATACCTGCAAGAATAGGAACATTGATTCCTCTTTTCCTTGCCTCTTTCACAAGTCTATAATAATAATGATTATCAAAGAAAATTTGAGTAATCAAATACTCAGCACCTGCATCTACTTTCTCCTTTAAAGCTTTTAAATCATCCTCAAAACAAGAAGCCTCATTATGAACCTCTGGATAACAAGCACCAGACAAACAAAAAGTATGAGGAAATTCTTTTGTAATCAGTTGATTTAATTCTTTAGCATAATGAAATTCTAACTGCCTCTTATCAAATTCTTTATCCTTTGGATAATCCCCTCTTAAAGCCAATATATTTTCTACATTCTCTTCTTTTAATTGTTGACACATTTGTAAAACTTCTTCTTTTGTTGAAGAAAGACATGTTAAATGAGCAACAGATTCAATATGATATTCATTCTTGATCTTTGATGCAATTTCAACAGTTTTTCCTTTTGTAGATCCTCCAGCACCATAAGTTACACTTATAAAATCTGGCTTTAACTTAGCCAATTCCTCTATTGTATGATAAATAGAAGAAATATCCCCTTCTTTATTTTTAGGAGGAAAAACCTCAAAGGATATTGTTGCTTTTGTTTTTAAAATATCTGATATTTTCATATTTACACCTCTTTATAGTCCCTAATTTTAAATCAATTATAAAAAATAGTCAAAGAAAAAAGAAGTAAATACTTCTATAAAAAACAAGACTATAAATTTTAATTCTTTTTTCTCATATATGAAAATAAATAAAGTCATCATTATTGAATATATAAATAGTCTTTTACGACTTAAATATTATATGATCTTCTTTTTATAAAAAGGAGGAGTGGATTATTTATATGTGAAAAAATATACCAGGAAAAAGAAAATGATCAATGATTAATATTATTAAAGGTATTATAATTAACCCAATAAAAAGTAAAACTTTTTTACGCATAAAACTCCTCCTTTTCATACTCATTATAAAGGAGAAAGACATAGTTTCTTTTAAATCTTTCTTAATATTTTCTTAAGATGTCTTTTTTTGGAATTCTTACTTCAAAAATTGTTTTATGATGATGGCTCTCAACACGAATTATTCCATAATGCTGTTCAACAATCAGCTTTGCTATAGAAAGCCCTAACCCAGCTCCACCTGTGAAACTAGAGCGTGAAGCATCCAAACGATAAAATTGTTCAAATATACATTGTAATTTATCTTCTGGTATGGTTTCACCAATATTACTAATCCACACATTTGTATAAAGATCATCTTCTTTGGCTTCTACAGTAATTTGAGTCTTTTCATCTCCATAATGATAAGCATTTTTCAAAATATTGTTAAAGACGCGTGCGATTTTTTGTGAATCTGCATAAATTTGTAATTTTTCATCTATTTGAATATCTATATATTGATCTTTTTGTGAAACAATAGGATAAAACTCTTCTCTCATTTGTTCAAAAAGATAGCATAGATTGATGTTCTCTTTTTGTAATGGCACATGTCCTTGATTCAGTTTTGCAATCTCAAAAAATTCATTCATCATATTTTCTAAACGATAAGCCTTTTGCAATGCCATATGTGCATATTGCTGAGATTGCTTTTGAGACATATCTTTTGATTCATCTAATAAACAAAGATAGCCTATGACTGAGGTTAATGGTGTCTTAATATCATGTGCTAAATATGTAATCATATCAACTTTGTGTTGTGCTTCTTGAATAGCTTTTTTTTCATTTTCTATACTCTCTTGTTTCAAAGCATTTAAATCATTTTCTAGTTCATATAATGAATCATCTAAAACAATACATTGATCATCCTTTTGAAAAAGTATTTTCATTTGTGAAAAAACATGAGAGATTTTTTTGATTGCAAATAACTCAACAATTAAAGAATTTAATAACAGTATTACAAGTAAAACAATAAAAACACAAACTGTTTGATTTTTTAAAATAAAGAAAGCAACATTCCAACCAAAGATCATTTGAATAAAATCAATAACTGCACCATTATAAAAATAGTCTAACCAAAAAGATAATAACAATATAAAAACACTAGAAAAGGCTGCAATACTTAAATGTAACTTTAAAATTTCTTTTTGAAATTGTCTTGTATAATTTTTATCCAATTTTATAACCTACTCCCCAGACAGTTTGAATATATTCAGGATTTTCTGCACTGTCATGCATTTTTTCTCTTAAATGACGTATATGTACCATAATAGAACTGCTAGAATTTGTATAGTACTTTTCACCCCATAATTCTTGAAACATTTGATCAACAGTAATGACTTTTCCTTTATTTTCACAAAGTAACCAAAGAATAGAAAATTCTGTAGGTGTTAAAGACAGAAGCTGATTATTCAATAGACATTGATGATTATCTTTATCAATGGAAAGAGCTTTAAATGTAATCATATTTGACTTTTGATGTGTAAAAGTTTTATAACGACGCAGTTGAGCTTTAACTCTTGCCATTAATTCTAAAGGACGAAAAGGCTTTGTCACATAATCATCTGCTCCCATAGTTAACCCAGTAATTTTATCTATTTCTGTTTCTTTGGCTGTTAACATAATAATTGGAAATTGAAATTTTTCTCTTATTTTCTGACACATTGTTAATCCATTGATATCAGGTAACATAATATCTAAAATAGCCAAGTCAATGGATTGACTTTCTATACATTTCATAGCCTCAATTCCATTATAAAACTTAAAGACTTGATAACCTTCATTGTTTAAATAAAGTTCTACCAAATCAGCAATTTCTTTTTCATCATCCACAACAACGATCTTCATACTCTCACCTCTTATTCTATTATATTACAATTTTTTTATGTATTTCTTAAGAAAATATTAAAATCAGTAAGATAATCTTACTGATCAGATATTACAAATATTTAACCAAAAGCATAGACAAGCCTAGAACCGTTAAAACAAGACCTGTTACACGATTGAGCGTCTCAGGTTTTGCTTTGTTTGCAAAAAGTGCTGCAATTCTTGCTCCAATGAGTGTTGCAAGAATACAAACAATTAAAGCATCAATATGAGACAAACCACCTAAATAAAAATGTGAGAAAGCTCCAGTGAATGCTGTAAATGTCATAATAAAAACACTCGTTCCTACTGCAGTCTTTAATTCATATTGTAAAACAGATGTTAAAATCAGCAGTAACATCATACCTCCTCCAGCTCCAACAAATCCACAAATAAAACCAATCAGACACCCACAAAAAATAGACTGCTTGTTTTTTTCTTTTTGAGATTTACCTTCTTGAACATCTCTTGATGTCATGACTGGTCTAACCATAAATTTTATTCCAAGAAGTGTTGTCATAAAAACAGAAAAGCTTCCCATTGTTGACGTTGGTACAAGACGAGCAATATAACTTCCTACCATTGTCATAATTAAAACGCTTATAAGCATAATAAAACCATTTTTAATATCAAGATTTTTATTTTTTCCATAGGTATAAGCTGAGACAGCAGATGCAAGAACATCAGATGCTAAGGCAATGCCTACTGCCTCATAAGCATCAATATTTAAAAAAGTAATTAACATTGGTGAGATAATAGCTGCAGCAGATAATCCTGCAAGACCAGTTCCAACTCCTGCTCCAAGTCCAGCAATAATATAAATAACATAAGCAAACATTATTTTCCCTCCATAACATTCTGATATATTTTTTGTATAACATGATTAAATGTTTCTTTTTCTTCTTTAGAAACATCTTTTAGAAGCATTTGATAAAATTGATTTCTGATTTTTAATCCTTCCTCTATTACTGGTAATGCGTTATCTAAAATAATAAGATGATACTTTCGTTTATCATTATCATCTTGAATCGCTTGAATAAAGTCTTTTTTAATAAGTTTTTCTATACTCATTGACACATGTGATTTGATGATTCCTCTTTTTTCAACAACATCTTTTGCTGTATTAAAGTCTGGATTGTTATAAAGATATAATAAAATTTCAAGTTCATTGCTTGATATATGATATTTTTTTAATAAATCTATATATATCTCATTATGTCTTTTCTTCATTTTATAAAATAACCTTAATAAATCATTCATTATTTCTTCCTCATTAGTTCTATTTTGAACTAATTATAATTCTGCTTATTCTTTTTGTCAAGTTATCTCTTTTTTAGATATTTTTCTACATATATCATCATGGCTTTCATTGACTTTAAAACACTTTTGGCTTATAATTTTATACAGGTGAAAAGCTTCACCAGGGGAAATGAAAAACATATATTTTTCTTTTGTCCATGCAATAATCATTTATACAAATGAAAGGAGTAAAAAAATGATTTATACACATGAAGTAGAAGAAATGCAATGCGTAACACGCGGTGCTAATCATGGATGTGCTCCAATTCCTGAAGAAGGAAAATGGGTATATTCAAAAGAAATCAAAGATATTTCTGGATTAACACATGGTATTGGTTGGTGTGCTCCTCAACAAGGTGCATGTAAGTTATCTTTAAATGTTAAAGAAGGAATTATTGAAGAAGCATTAATTGAAACTATTGGATGCTCTGGTATGACTCACTCAGCTGCTATGGCTTCAGAAGCATTAGTTGGTAAAACATTATTAGAAGGATTAAATACTGACTTAGTTTGTGATGCTATCAACACTGCAATGAGAGAATTATTCTTACAAATCGTTTATGGTCGTACTCAATCTGCTTTCTCTGAAGGTGGACTTCCTGTAGGTGCTGGACTTGAAGACTTAGGTAAAGGATTAAGAAGTATGGTTGGTACATCTTATTCAACTAAATTAAAAGGTCCTAGATACTTAGAATTAACTGAAGGTTATGTAAATAGACTTGCTTTAGATAGCAACAATGAAATCATTGGTTATGAATTCATTAGTCTTGGAAGAATGATGGATATGATTAAAGCTGGAAAAGATGCAAATGAAGCTTTAAAAGAAGCTACTGGTACTTATGGTAGATTTGCTGAAGCTGCTAAATACATCGATCCAAGAAAGGATTAATGGGGAGGTACAATAATGGCATTATTTGAAAGTTATGATAGAAGAATTGATCAAATTAACGCTGCATTAGCTAAATATGATATTAAATCAATTGAAGAAGCTAAAGCAATCTGTGATGAAAAAGGTATCAATGTTTATGATATCGTAAAATCAACACAGCCAATCTGTTTTGAAAATGCATGCTGGGCTTATACTGTAGGTGCAGCAATGGCAATCAAAAATGGAGATACAAGAGCAGTCGATGCTGCTAAAACTATTGGTGTAGGTTTACAATCTTTCTGTATTCCTGGATCAGTTGCTGATGATCGTAAAGTTGGTTTAGGTCATGGTAATTTAGGATCTATGTTATTAGATGAAAATACAGAATGTTTCTGCTTCTTAGCAGGACATGAATCTTTTGCTGCTGCTGAAGGAGCAATCAAAATTGCTGAAAAAGCAAACAAAGTTAGAAATAAACCATTAAGAGTTATCTTAAACGGTTTAGGAAAAGATGCTGCTAAAATTATTTCAAGAATCAATGGATTCACTTATGTAGAAACTGAATTTGATTACTTTACTGGAGAAGTTAAAGAAATCTCTAGAACAGCATATTCTGATGGACCAAGAGCAAAAGTTAATTGTTATGGTTCTGATGATGTACGTGAAGGTGTTGCAATTATGCATAAAGAAGGTGTAGATGTTTCTATTACTGGTAACTCTACTAACCCTACACGTTTCCAACATCCAGTAGCTGGTACTTATAAAAAAGAATGTATCGAACAAGGTAAAAAATATTTCTCAGTTGCTTCAGGTGGTGGAACTGGACGTACATTACATCCTGATAATATGGCTGCTGGTCCTGCTTCTTATGGTATGACTGATACTATGGGTCGTATGCACAGTGATGCTCAATTTGCTGGTTCTTCATCAGTTCCTGCTCACGTAGAAATGATGGGATTAATCGGTATGGGTAACAACCCAATGGTTGGTGCTACTGTTGCCGTAGCTGTTGCTATCGAAGAAGCTTGTAAATAGCAAAATAAAAAGTCTTGATTTAATCAAGGCTTTTTTAATTTTATAAGTAATTGAAACTTCATTTTTTTTGAATTTAATATCATAATTTTTAGGGTTAATTACAATATGACGTCTTTTCGACACCTTTTCGACACCCTATTTATTAATATAGAAATCAAAAAAGCAGCTTATTTGTAGCTTTTAAATCAATATTTTATTGATATTAATGGTCCAATTTCACCTCATAAAAACAAAAAAATCCTATCTCTAGTATTAGAGATAGGATTTACTTTTTATATAACTGTTAATGATGAGACAGCTACCCAAGAATTAATTTCTTTTAATAAAGCTTCTTGAACACCTTTATTTGTTTGTAACTTCTTGACTGTATGTATTCTTTCTATAACTGATTCTGGGACTTTCTTTCCTCGTGTAGAAGCTAGTCCACCATATACTGCTCCACTTTTGATTTTCACTTTAGAATTGACTTGAACTGTTTTGATTGTTGGAGCTGCTTTCTTTTTCAGTCCCCATTTCTCTGCAATACCTATCGCAATAGCTTTCGCAATATCTTTCTTCTTTGTCTGATAAATCTTCATATCTGAAGCGTTATCAATAAAACATGTTTCTAATAATGCCCCTGATATACCTAGCTTCTTACATTTATAGATGACTGCAAAGTTTTCTCTCTTTACTCCTCTATTTGTAAAGTATTGACTTAGATTTTTAACAATCTCCTGTTCTACACTGATTCCATTTTCTAACTTTGTGACCCATATTTCTGTTCCATGTGCTTTTTTATCATAAGCATTGAAATGAACTTCAAAAACATAATCATACTTCTTGATATGAAATGTTCCATTCTTAACATCTTTATAAGCATTTCTTTTCTGATCGTAGATATCTACATCAACTTCATAATATTTTAATTCATTATCAATAAGTTTTACAAGCTCTCTTGTCAAATCAGCTTCTTTATAGCCATTTCCTATTGCTCCACAATCTCCAGCTCCATGTCCACTAATTAATAAAATCTTCATTTCATTTTCCTCCTAATATAAAGAGTAGCCTTTCGACTACTCATGTTCTCCGTTATTAACTACTTTATTAGCCACTTCCAGTCCTTTTGTAAGCACTGTTGGAACATTATATCCTGCTTCTACAAAATTCTCTACAATGCTTCTTAATTCGTTGACAAGAAGTGAAGCCAATACAAACCATCCTAATAAAGTTGTGATTCCTAAATCCATTCCTAATACACTTCCTATATCAATAAAAATATAAGAAGCCACAAAAGCAACGAGGATCATCATCCAATATCCTAATTTTTTAAGAACACCTAACCATCCTTTATTAGAATTTTCTTTCTTGGCAATTCTAGACTTCATCCATCCAGTTATCCAATCAATAATATTTAGTAGTAAAAATAATGCAAACAATGGCCAATGCTTTCCAAACATCATTGTCATTGTTGCTATAACTGCTCCTACAATTGCGTTATATTTATCCATGTAATTTAAATTCATTTCTATATCCTCTCTTTCGTTTTTTAACATAAAAAAACACCTATAAAATAAGTGCTTTAATAATCTTTATTCTATTATATCAACGTTTTTATCCATGTGATTTCACCATTAGATGGACTAATAACTTTGTCTATAATCTCATTAAATGTTTTTCCAACAAATGTAAAGTATGAACCACCCTCTGTACTACTTTGCACTTCTTCGAATCCACTCTTTATATCTCCTTTAAATTCCTCCGTTTTAATTAAACTATAAAAACAAATCGGCACACCATCAAACTCAAATTCATATATATCATAAGTTAATGCTTGATAGCTATATTGGCCAAATTCTTCTCCATAAGGAAAAAATCTTTTTGACATTTGTTTTAATATTCCATGTTTCATTTTTTTTGCACCTTTCCTTTTTATTACGCAAGCCATGTAGCTTGTACACATAACCAAGAGCCAGTAGGAACAGTATTGCTCATTGTAGTATTATTACTGTATCTTTCAGCTCTACAATGTCCATCTGCATAAATGTTTAGAACCCATCTATTGGATCCCGAACCTTGTTGAACTGTGATGATTTGATTTGGCACTCTATATCCACTTGGGATAGTAAAAATTGATGTATGTTCAGACCATGTAGTTGAATTAGTTACAACACCTCTCATCTGTACAACACCACCTACTTTACGGACTTGTACTGCTATATAACCACTATATGTTGATATTCCACTACCATAAGTTACATTTACCCAACCACTATCTGACACTGGATAAGTAGATGGTTTACCAGTTATATTGCCCCAAGCTAATTCATCTACATAAGCCAATCGTCTGTTATAACTCGTACCAGCATATACATCACCTTGCACATATACTGATTTGTTAAACCAATGTTTAGGAGCAGTTGTCATATAATGACAAAATGCTGTGTTTTGTGAACCTATCTGTATTTGTAATCCATTTGTTACACTTGTTAAATAGTTAGAATGTGTATGTAACGATGGTGGGAAGCTTAATGGTTTTTCTACTATATCATCATATTTAACAACATGTGTATGTCCTTCCTCTGAAAGTTTATTTAGATGCACTTCTTTTTCACCAACATACATTTTAGAACTATCTGGAACTTCTATAACTGAATCTTCATGCTCCAGAACCTTTTTGATTCCTAAACGACCAGTTTTTACATCAAAATCAAAACTCTTAAAAGCAGTTGATATAGTCACTTGTGAAAATGCAGTATTATAACCAAAGATATCTCCAACATATATCCTAAATTCATACGATTTATTGGCATCTAATCCAGTTATTGATCTAGACATATCTTGCCTAAGTGTTTGATAATTTCCTCCTAATTCTGTATAACCATGAGCATCTACAGACTTGTATTGAATTTTATATCTTAATAGGTTTTTTTCTTCTTCAGCTACTTTTAATGATGATGCCTGAAGCGATGCACTTGCATTAGCTATAGTATCTTCTATTCTTTCAACTCCTACACCTAATATCTTAGGTGATAAATAAGCAAGAATATTAATTTCTAATGTACGTGTAGCAGTTCTCCCTCGACTATCAGTAATAGTTGCTGTGATGGTCTGTGGTCCACTTACTGTCACAACCCCTGTTGCCCCACTTACTGCATTGATTGTATATCCACAACCTACTATTTTATATGACTTGATTGTGGATCCATATGAGCCAACTGCACCAATAATTGCAAAAGATAGCTTAGATTTATTTTGTACATATGCTCCAACAAGATTTTTAACATCATCGACCGTATCAACACATGTCACACTACTCATTGTTGGAACAACTGATGCAGGGACATTCATTGTATAGTAATAATACTGATCACTGCCTATCTGTGTACTTCCATAATATGTCCTTAAGATGATCGTCATGCTTCCGCTTATTGCATTCGGTATTTCATTGCATAATGACAGAGGTGGTGTAAATGAAGCACTTGCTGATAAAGAACTTCCTATCACCTGCCATGTCTTTGAACCAAAAGAATACCACATGCTATGTGTAAAGTTTGTATTTCCTCTTGAAATCGTAAATGACTTACTATTTCCAATTGTTGTGCCGCTGCTTGCACTCACTGTACTTGGTCCATAATACCCAACTGTCGCTGTCACTGTACTTGTTCCTATATTTGTATTCCCATTATATGTCGTACATGTAAATGTCACTGTTTGTGAAGCATTTGGACTCTTTGAAATAATATCTATTGGAACTGCCCATGAAGCACTTGTAGCAAGTCCAGTTCCTATCGTTCCACTTAATCCTGCACATGACCATGTCACTGTATGTGTGAATGAGGTACTTGCTCTTGAAATGGATAAAACGATATTTCCTGCTCCTGGCTTTGCTCCATTTCCACTTGATACAGAGATAGAACTTTTTCTTGCAATTGTATTTAATGTACCATTACCAGATAATGACATTGATGAGAGTTTGGACCCTAACCATGTAATATCAATATTAAATGTTGCACTCACACTGAATGATTTTGTTCCATCGGTATTATGACTAATAGTTGTTGTGCCACTTCTAATAGTAGCAGAGCCACTGCTTCCAGTTGCTCCACCTGTGTAATTTCCTGTGTACTTTGTTCCATTAACAGTCACCGTATAAGATTTTGATGCCGAAAAACTAATACTAGCATCCCAATGAAGTTTCAAATTCCAGCTAATTGTTGTTGTATTGTTAGCAATACTCTGTGATGATTGTGACCAGTTAAAAGTCAGCCAAAGATGTGATCTATAAACACTTGATTTAATTGTTCCACTGCTTGCCATATCTAGTCACCACCCCATGTAATCTCAAAACCATATTCCTTAGATGTAAAAATTGAATGATTAAGTCTGAAAGATTCTCGTGCAAATATCTTATCTATCGTCAAAAGGTTACGCTCTAACTTCATGGCCTCCTCTTCATTAAATAGAATTGCAAAATATTCAGTTCCCATTAATGTCTTGATCTGTGCATCAAGTTCACCAACTTCAATTCCTTTTGCAGTCTTTCTAATATAAGTCGTAATTGTTTGTAGTTCTCCACCATTCTCATCTACAATTTCTTTTAATGTCTGAAACTGCTCTTCAATTTTGTCACTTGTTTGAATGATTTGAGATAAGTTTTTGCTTATCTCTGTTAAACCATCATTATACTTAGTTTCCATTTCTTCAACTTTTGAAGTGATTGAATTGTTGATACCATCAAGTGATAATGATAAAGAATTATACTGTTCTACTAATTGTTTCATATCATTAACAATACCATTAACCTGTTGGTTGACATCACTTTCTTTTGTGATGACTACTGTATTTGATACTCCATTAATATCTGCTTTTAACTGAAAAACAATTGCATTTGTAATATCAAATAATTCACAATCATTTCTTATCATGATTTCATTTGTATCATTAATAAAAAGAATACCTTCAACATTTGTTGTATAGATATTCTCATCATCTTCAGTTGCGGTGTTTTTTATAATCGTAATATATTCTAATCCAAGATTAATAGAATAGCTCCATATATCAAAATTACAGTTAAATAACTGTGGTGATAAAACTATATTGTTTGGATTATATGTATTTCCACTTGCAAAGAAGCTATCTCCCGTTGCCTCTATACTACATACAGATCCAGCTACTCTACCATCATTCAAGCTATTCAAATTAATAGATACAGTGCTTTCAGCTTCATAAGTTGTACCAGAACTTTCAACAGTAACATAAGCAATGTATTCAACACTATCAGTCAAGTTATGAGAAACTGTCAATACATTTTCATTAACGACTTCTCCCTCAATAAGCTCTGTATATTCATCATCAGCCTGTGTCTTTCTTTTAAATACAACTTCTGCATCTACAATACTTTCTTTAAATCCATCTTTAACAACTGCTGTAATCTTCAATGGATGAACAGTATAATCAGGATAGTATTTATTTAGATTTATATCAAAAGTTTGGCTTGTCACATAATTGAGTGTTAAAGATACTGAGATGGAATTTGACAACCTTTTAATTTCAGATTTATTTTCTTTAATATCTGCTTCTATTTTTCTGCCCTGTTTATCAACCATAAGAATCGTCTTATACAATTCTTTAGGGCTAGGTGTAGCTTTTGAATAATCTGTCTCTGTAACTTCTGGCATGTTTGTATAAAACTTTTCATTGAGTCCAGTTGTTACTGTAACAGTATCATTAAGAACAACACTCTGATAAACATTTCCTTGCAGATCCTTAATATGAATAAGATCATATGGTTCAAAAAAGCCGAATCCAAAGGATTCTATTTCATAAGGATGAAAATAAAATCCTTTCAAGCTATTAAAAATTTCATCTGCAAAGATTTCTCTGTTTTTATTCATAATTTCATTGTTTGAGATTTTAATTTCAGTAAGACCATTCACTTCAATAGATTCATCATCTTTTACATAATAATTATCCTCTTGTGGTTGAAGAGACAGAACCAAACTATTGATAGGTCCAAACCTTTCCAAAAGACTCATTGCTTTTAAATTGTTTTCATCAATAACGACATTAATATCAGTTGGATATTTGACATATAGTTTGTTACTTTTCATAACAATAATACCTGCAGATGCTCCAGCGATGTGATCTAATACATCTCTAAATGTATAGCTTTCTATCAAAAACTTTTCTTCATCAATTACATTTGTACTATTTATAAATGTTGGTGTTTCAAGAACATAACCAAGATAACTACATATACTATCAA
Organism: uncultured Erysipelotrichaceae bacterium; assembly: GCA_951801965.1. Taxonomy (GTDB): domain Bacteria; phylum Bacillota_I; class Bacilli_A; order Erysipelotrichales; family Coprobacillaceae; genus CATOPA01. The sequence continues at coordinate 37,579 of CATOPA010000002.1, forward strand.
GATATTCTTTTACAGTTATTGGATAAGACAATTGCATATCAGCATAGCTAATACATGCCTTACACAAATAATCATAAGCTGTGAATTTTGTTGTATTTTTATCTATAGATTTTTCTATTGTCTCATTATCAACAATAAAAGAACCCCACGAAATATATTCATAAGGCTCTTCAATACAAACTCCAAATTTTATTTGAACTTCTTTATCTTTAACATTTACAAGTCCTGATAGTTCAACATCAACATATTGCATGACTGACTTAAACATATCACCACTGAAGGATTTTGTACATGATACAATATCATCTTTTTCATAAACATCATTATCAATAGTTATCTTTAATGATATTTGCTTACCAAATTTTTGTATATTCTCAAGAAAACTTTTAGATACCACATACTCACCTCTTTCTATTTGGTATTAAATTGAAACTAAAACTATCATATTTCAATGAATTTGCATTTTTAAGTGAAATAGAAAAATCATTAATATAGTAGGAAAGGTTCTCTCTCATGCCTCTTAATTCTTGATCATACCAACTTACCTTTAATTCAGCTTTGTTGACTTTTTTAAGAAAATTATACATTTCACCTTCATCAAATGATCCTACTTGCACTTGAATTTTTGGAAAAATACCTATCAATGTAGCTTTATTGTTCCCAGCCATATCACGACCTGAGTCGTCAGCCCATAACTTATTATAAGCAACTTCATATTTAATAAGTTTAGGAACCTTCCAACCATCTATATATAACATTTGTCTTTCCATAAGCTATCCTCCATTTGTTACAAATTCATATTTTCTCTTAAGATTGATAAACCATTTATAAAACTCCTTATCACCAATCTTTAGAATAATATTGACTGGTTGTCCCATCTCGCTAAGAATTGAAGCAATTTCTTTTGCAAATGATTGAATAAACTCACTATTCTCTAATGGTACAATAGCTTCTGCTCCCTTTTCGCCAGCAATATAACTTCCCATATTTACACCTGCTCCTGGGTTGTTTACAATACCTCCTCTTGCCAGTTTAGGTATCTGTGGAACGCTAATAGTACCAATCCAATCAAATGGCTTGTACCCGAGGATATTGACTCCCTTGATTTTTTTAAGAGCCGAATTAATACCATCAAAAGGAATCTTGATAACTTTGTTAATTCCTGTAATGATTGCATTGACTACAGCTTTTAAGCCATTTAAAATACCATCTTTAATACCATCAAATATTTTCCCTCCTGTAGAAAAAACATTTTTTACAGCTGTCCATGCTTTTGAAAACGATTTTTCAAACCATTCCGAAACATTTCCAAATGCAGACTTAATATTGTTCCATATGCCTGCAAAGAACTTTCCCGTATTAGAAAATGCTAAAGTTACAGACTTATAAGCCTCATTAAATTTTTCATTAAACCATTTTCCGATATTTGAAAACACATTTGTAATATCATTCCATCTATCACCAAACCATTCTCCAATACCAGAAAATATATTACAAATAAAAGTATATGCCTCATTAAATTTATCTTCAAACCATTGTCCTATTGAATCAAATGCTGCACATATATCTTCATATCTTTGAGAAAACCATTCACCAATTGGAGAAAAAATATTTTGAATAATTTCAAGGGCCTCATTAAATTCATCACTAAACCACCTACCAATGCTCTCTAACGCATCCTCTATAGATCGTATAACACTTTGAATCCACTGTAACATATTCTCGTATGTAAATGCATTTTGGATATTTTCCCAAATTGAAGACAATATTCCGCCAATTGCCCCTAAAACTAATTTACCTGCTGAGACAATCGCCTCACAAATAAATAAGAAAATAGAAGCTATCAGCTTACCCCAATCCATATTTAGTATCATCTCTATGATTGCTAAAACACCATCACTTATAAACTTAGCAATATCATATCCCAATTGAAACCAATCAATATTAGCAATCCATTCTCTTACTATATCAAATATATTAGCAAATGCAGTGGAAATAGATTCTCCTGCTCCACTCCAATCACCGTTTATAATACTTGTTAGAAAATCATCGATAAAAACAGAAGCTATTTCTGACAGATCATCAAAAAGTGATAATATAGAATTTAATCCTTGCAACATAGGTTTAAAATCAATTTTCTTAATAAGAACATCTATAAATTGAGTAACTGATTTAATACCTTCCAAAATGTTATTCAAAATATTCCATAAGTGTTGAATTATTGATGTACCAACACCTGCACTTTTCCATGCATCATTAAAACCTTTTGCAAAATCTCCAATTATATCAAAACAATTTGTTAGAATCTGCAAGATTAGTGAGCATGTTCGTTCCCCTGTTCCGTTCAGCCAAACTTCATTAAAAGATTTTCCAATAGAATTTATCATTTCCCATATACTTTTTAATCCATCTTGAAACGAATTGACAAAGTCTGTGCCATATTTTTTCCATGCATTTTGTAAAGGGTCCAATAATTTTAAAAATTTATCTTTTAAACCATCCACATTAACTGCATCCAATTGAAGCTGAGGTACATCTGTTCCCGATGACCCTCCGCTATCAGAAGATTTATTTGCTTGCAATACATTCATCTCATCAAAAGAAGCAAGTTGTCTATTTGCTTTTTCTGTTTCCTTGACCATACCTTTAGTAGCTGAAGCTTGTTTTTTTAAAGCGGCAGCATTTCCTTTGGCCACTAAATCTATACCTGTCATAACCTTTATAAAAGCATTGATATAGCTGACCATAGTTACTACTCCACTAACTATCCTTTCTACCACTGGTCCTATTGCTTGACCTATGGCATTCCATATACCTTGTATTTGTCCAGATAGCTTCTCATTTGAATTTAAGTATTCGTTTGAAGCTTTTCTTAAAAGGGTATAAGCACCTCTTACAGAGAAAATAGCCATCGCCATTTTCATAATACTTCTTTTTCCCTTATTCCCAACACGATTTACAACATCGCCTAATTGATTTGTTGACTTTGATGTTTTTGAAGATTCTTCTCTTAAACTTTTAAATTTATTTTTAAGGTAATCAAGTTTTGAACTTGCCTTCTCAATAGTGTTTGCTGACTTCTCCATACCTCCTAAAATATCTTTAGAGGTTGATTTCTTCACATCGCTCATTTGTTTAGCAAGTCTTTCAGCATTGTTTTCTGCCTCTTTAGTTTTTTGTGAATACTCATTCATTTTTGCTGATAGATTTTCTGATAATTCTGATTTGATCTTAATCAATGATTGATGTAGTTCATCTTGCTTTTGTTTTGCATTCATCAATGTATCATTATAAATACTTAATGTATCTGAAAGCTTTATTTCCTGATCTATAATTTTTTGATAGCCCTTATCACCTTCAAGGCTTTTATTTGCTCTTCTTTTCAGATTTTTGGGAGAATCATCAAATCCAGTTCCTGATGCACCATCCATCTTAACACTTTCTATTGCTTTACTTTCTATAGACTCTCTCATTGCTTCAAGGTCTTCTAATTTATGCGTAAGTTTATTTATCTTTTCTTGAGTTTTCTCAATCGTAGAACTTACTTTATTGATTTCCCTTTGTGCAACAACAACAACTTTTTCAGAATCTAGATCTTTAAGTCTTTTTTGATATTTATCAACTTCAACCCTTGCTTTTTGAATTGCTTTGTTATTTTCTTCAACCATTTTTTTAATTTCTTTGATTGGTTTTTCAGCATCTATATTATTGAGTCTCTTTTGGTAATTATCTATCTCCCTTTGACTATCTTTAATAATTTTTTCAGTATCTTTAATCTCCTGTTTCAGGTTATCGAGATTATTCTTTCCTGCAAATGCTCTTTTAATATGTTGTGCTGTTCTTTTAGCCATATTAGAAAAATCATTCAAATCTTTAGCTATCTCTTTATTATTGAGTCTAGTATCAATCCTAATACTTCCATCTGCCAAAGCTAAACACCTCCATTTAATAGCATTTCAAATTCATCTAAAATTTCTTGATCCTCTTTACTTAAATGTTCAGGTAAAGCAAGATCTTCCTGTGCTTTTGCTACCTTTCCTCTTAATCGTGGGTCTTTTATCTCATTAAGATTATAATTTCTTATTTCTCTTACACGTGATAAAGAACATTTCTCTGTTAGGCCCTGAATCAAATTAATGAACTGATAAAAATGCATGTCACTATCCATAATATCAATGTGATAATCACTCATAAAACTTGAAACAATATACTTCATATCATAATTAAAATCCATATCTTTCTTTTTAATGCTTTGTTGTTCTTTTGATTCACCACATTGAAGATAATTAATAGAGACATCGAGAAATTTATCTAAATTATTTTCAGGAATAAAACCAAAAAGAAGATAAATAATGGCCAGTGCTCTTTCTGTGTCACTAATACCATTATCATTGACTATATCAAAACACTTTAATGCAATTGTAAATGATGTATTAATTTTGTATTTTATACCATCAATTTTTGCATATTTTGGGTATTTCATCCTATGCCTCTAAAATTTCTTCATCTTCATCATTAACTGTATATTTGCTCTTGATAGAATCAACAAACTTTTCTGCATTAAGCCCCATATTTTCAAAATGAGGTATAAGTTCTTTAAATAAATCATCAAACATATTGAAATAATTTGTATCACCAAATATTTTCTGACATGCACCCTTTCCAAGTAATCCATCCATTGCCTTTCGCATATCATTGTACATTTTATCATAGATTTTTAATGTATCTCGGTTATTCTTTGAAAGAATTTTACCAGGAATATCAGCTCTTTTTGAAATCAATGCCATTTCTGATTTTGCAAAATTTGAAATTTTATTAACATCTTCATATGCCTTTTCTACTCTCAACATAAGTGATGGATCATCAATGTTAAACGAAATAGTTTCTCCATCATCATTCACTTCTATCTCATACTTGTTTTCATTCTCAATTCTTAATTTATTCTTCATAATGTTCTCCTATAAAACAAAAAGAGGAAATTATTCCTCTTCTTGTGGTGTGTCTGCTTCCGATTTAAATACTACAACTCCATTAGAAATACTCACTGTTCCCTTTACTGGATCTCCAACAAATCCAATATCATAAGTAATATTCAATGGATTACCTGCATCTCCTCCGAAGTCAGTAATAGAGATAGAAGCAGGTTGTTTTTCTGCTGGATAAGATCCATCTGAATTTTTATCATAGATATAGACGAGTAATACTTCTGTAAGAGCATCATCCCCAATTGCTCTTTTTCTTCTCAATCCATCAACATAAACAAATACTGGATTTCCATGATATGCTGTTTGAGGTGTGTTGATAGTTGGTGCATAAGCGTCAACCGATGATGTCGCATTATCCTCATCAATATATTGTTCACTATTAACAGTTGGATTATATGCTACTGACTGTGATGTCACACCTTTTCCAAATCTGCTCCATGTTGGAGAAGATGCAGAAGGAGTTGTATTTAAAAATGTAGCAAACTCACTTCTTTTTACTTTAATTTGTTTTACTTCTTCTAGCATTTATTTGCCCTCCTTTTCATATAATAATCGACATTGTATTTGATATCTTGCATTACTTAAATCTCCACTGATATCATACAAATAACCACTTGATATAGCTTCTATTTTCTCTGGTATAAGTCCATCTTCCATCTCAGGAAGAATTCCATTATCAGAATTATCAAAAAGCCACTCTTGAAATTTCTCAAAAAAACCACTGTTGTTTATGTTGTTGATGCGTTCGTCACTATAAAATAAACGACAAGCAAAAACAAATGTTAATTGCCTGTCTGTCGTTCCATCTAAGTACCTTTTAATAATCGGTTCACTTGGTGTCTGTTCAATGCTGTAGGTAGTTGCATCATCTGGTAAAAAATCAACATTTACAGATGCCAGTTCATCAAGAAAAGGACATTTCATAATATAATCTCTTATATTTTCTATAATTGCCATATTTATCTCCTATTAATATACTTTTCTATACTTGATAAAATTGAATCCTTGTTATCAATATAAGCACGTTCAACCCATCTTGGTCCTCTTGTTGGAGAACCTTGAAACTTTAAATCTATATCTGTAAGTTCCTTTTGAACTTTAGGCCTTGACCAAAAACCATACATAGGACTAAAAAAGGCTCCCTTCTTTGTAATTGGATCAACCATTAGCTTTCCATACCATAAATATCTAGCATATGGAGTAACATAATTGATAGATGTTGCATCAGGCTCTATATAAGCTGTTCCACTTAATATACCACTTTTAAATGGCATATATGGTTGGCTTATTCTTAATATCTCATTAGTAACAAATTTTTGAACATCTCCACCAGGGGCTAATCCATGGTCAATAATAATATCATCGATATCATTAAGATCTATCTTAACGGTGGTTGGCATAGTTATTTACCTGTAACCAACAGATTATCTAATCTGCTTCCTACTGTATTATCTTGAACTGTAAGAACCGTAATTTTATCATCATACTTAACAAGTTCATTAATTGATGAAATATCAGGAACTTCACCCTTAATGATTCGATCGCCTTTATAAACCTTCAGATCATATCTATCAACAACATTTTTAGGAAAAAACACACTTATCGCATCATCTCGTACAATCCCATGATCACTATTAGATATTCTCGTATCACCATACCAATAACATCCGTCAACGACTCTGCGTTCATATGTTTCATCAATAGACTTATGAAATATCGTGACAGTATCTAAAAACAGCATGATGAAATTCCTCGATACAGTAGTCCTGTATTAGCAAGATAAGTTCTTGCAACTTTGATTTTTTCTTTTGTGTATTCTTCTGTGGTTTTTGTTTTTTTGACATAAGAAATAGAATGAGGACCAACACTCTCACTCGCTATTTGATCCTCTCTATTTTCTTTTTCTTCTCTATATGCTACATCTACTATAGCACATACTGCTAATTTAACCTCTTCACTAGGTTCTTTGATTCTTCCTAATGTGAGCTCATTAAGAAAAAAACTTGATTCAATAGACATTCTATTGAATTTATTTTCATCTTGTATATCAGTTCCATGATATACATTTTGATAAAAGTCATAATCTGCAAATTGTCTCAAACTTTATTCCTCCTTCAACAATCCAATCAATGTAGCTTTTGTTGAATTAGATTTATACTCAATACCCTTATCATTAAGCAATGATTTTAACTGTGCATTTGTCATTGACGAATAAGCCACCAAAGGTATTGAGTTTATTACTTTACTTTGATATTTCTAAATGCTCCAGCTTTTAATGTGTTTTTAAGCACGACAGCAGCAACCATTTCAACATCACCTTTTTTAATAACACCAGGTGCTTTTAAATCTGGTAAAGCAGTTGAGATAATATTATTTCCTGTAGGTGAAACACCATGGAATCCATCTTTTGCAATTTGGATAGCATAAATAGATGTATTTCCATCTTCATCAATTGGTACACAAGGATTTGTTTCTGTACCATCAAAATATTCTTCTAAATCTACAAATGGGATACCATCCCAATTATCAATAGAACGTCCAAAAGCATCCTCTGTACGTGAATAATACCCAGCTCTACGGGCAATTCCTTTTAATTTAGTTTTCATAGTTGAATTAACTAAAAACATAGTTGGTTTCCCTTGCATTTTAGACACAAACTCATCCATCATATCTAAAAATGCACTGTAATTAGTATCCATCAATGCACTTGTTGACAAATCAACAGCAGTAGCTGGTTTATATTCTGTTGACGAATCTTTGACTAAAACATCCAATCCATCAAATTCATCTTCATTAACTGTGCTATTTCCATTAATAACTGCATAATGGAATAAGTTAATAGCAGCTTTAATTTTTTCTTGCATTTGGAAATCCAATTCGTCAACTGCTCCACTTGTATTGATAATAACTCTATCTAGTGAAAATTCTCCACCGAAAATCTTTAAATCCGCTGAAGCTTTCTTTCTTTTTGCTTCGCTTCCTTTATATTCTTCATTAATTTTACGGAATCCAGCAGTTGATGGTGTTTCTAATTTCATATAGCCATATGTTAATGTTGATCCAGCTGTTCCTGGTGAAACTGCATTATCAAAAATTAATTTATCTAGTAATAACGAACCTCTTCTAAATTCATCAATAACAGCTTGGTCAACTTTATCAGCCATCCCTACTTTTGCTTCTTCTAATGTAATCATATTTTATCCTCCATTTATTTATAATGTTCTGTTAATGCTCCATTTAATGTAACATTACTATTTTCTCCACCTATATTTCCATGAATACCTCCAGTTGGTTTACTTGTAAACAAATATCCATGAGTTTCTTTAATAGTGGTAATTTGCTCATTTAGTCCATCAATTTCTTTTGTTTCTTCATTGTATTTCAATTTTGATGTATCTAAATGTGCTTTTAATGCAATTGGATCAACTGACTTTGCTCCAATGACAGCAAGTTCTAGTGCACCATTAAACTTCATATCATTGATTTCTTTTGTATAATCATCAATTAGTTTTTGCCTTTCTGATTCATAATTTTCTTTGGCATTTTGTAACCCTTCAACATCAACATCTTTAAACTTTTCTAAATCTGATGTTAAAGTTTTAATTTGTGCATTTTGATTTTCAAATTTCTTTGCCCATGAATTTGTATCATTCTTATGTAAATCCATGATTGAATTGATTTGCTCATCTGTTAATCCTTCAATTTTTTGTAAATCTTCTCTTTTCATATAATCTCCTTTGGCCTACGCTTTATTTACGTGAGTTGCTCTCACTTAGCTGGTCGCAGTTTAACGAGTTGCCCTGCCTCAAATTTTAATAAAATAAAAACAATCCTAACGATTGCTATATTTTTTCTTATTCTTTTCTAATACTTTACATGATTTATATTTCTTAGGTGGTGGTTTATACTCATATCGTTCATGATAGAGTTTTCCACATATCACACATCTAAATGTTACTTTTTTAACCATACATGAACTTTCTTGATCATAATATGTTTTTACAGAATGTTCATAATACTGAGGATAATGTGGTCGCAAGCCTTGTGCCATAATGCTCTCCTTTCTTTGGGTAAAATAAAAACCGACATATAGTCGGTTATATCAATCATTTGTTATCAATTCATTTACTTCAAATCCTTTTTATGATATATTTCTAACGCTTTTAAAGTTATATCACCTAAAGGAATATTAGTATTGTTATTTAAATAATCAAGCATTACTTTAATATCATCATTATTTTTTAGTAAAGCATTTACACCTAAAATAAAATCCTTTTCATAGCTAGGAATATTACAAATTTCCTTCAATTTTTCATTCAATTTTTTTCTGTCTTCACTGTTTTTCATCACTAATCTTCCTCATCTATTTCAATTTTACCAATAATTCTATATTCATTATATCCAAACAGAAAAATACAAATGTAATTGCATTGTTTTAGAATAGCATGCTTAATCCTGTTTAATATGCCCTAAAATGACAGATAATTGATTCATAATTGATTCGTAATTTCTGTTTTTTGAATTTTTTAAAAACTCATTCATTTGATGTTTATATTCATCTTTTCTATTAAGAAAAATAAAAACTCCGCATGCATCTTGTGCATCTAAACCAGAATCTTTTAATTGTTTCATCAATTTTTTATCTAAATCACTTAACACTCTTGTCATTATTTTATTTTCCTTTCCTATATAGAACTATATAAATCAATTAATTCATCAAATTTATCT
>CATOPA010000003.1 GCA_951801965.1 uncultured Erysipelotrichaceae bacterium
CTATACAACTTCATACAACTACTATTCCTCTTCATCGATTTTTTTTGTACAAAAATCATTATATCATATGTGATTTTTATTGCAACTTTTTTAATTTCAATTTCATTATATTTTTTCTTATTTTAGCGCCTTTATCGTATTTAAGCACATACCATAAAAAAGAGGTGGGAGCTGACTTATAAAAACAAGTATATAAGATGCTCCATAACTATAAAATAACAAACGTAAATCAATAGATAATGAAAAATCTATCAGTAAGACCTGACTCAATATTGTATTGACTCCAAAGATAAAACAACAATAAACAAATGATACAACTATTTGTGCTAAAAACATTGTTACAAAAGACTCGCCCAAAACAATTTTCATAATATCAAAGGATGTTGCTCCAAAACATTTCATAATAGCTATATCTTTTTTCTTTTGAACAACATTTAAAAACATCACTTCACCTATCAAAAATAAAGAGGAAATCATTGCTAAGCCAGAAAAAGCCATTAAAACGAATTCAACTTGTTTCATAGTATAAGAAATCTTTTGTGAAGTTGAAGCGCCAATTTCTAAAAAACGATATTGTGGATATTGCTCTTTTAATTGTTCAAAAACTTCGTGCCTTTGAAAGTCAGGATGAACATAAAGAATCCCTAGCTTTGCATTCACTTGAGAATCATCAAATTGGTAAGTTTCTTTCAACAAATGAATATAAGCATTTGATCTTTGATAAATTGTTTCCAATGCTGTTGTCTGATTAGAAATTCCAACAATATGATAAGCAATAGATTTCACTTCATATCCATATTGATACCATGCATATACTTTTTTACCTACCAATTGAGAAACATCTTCTTGTCCACAGAGCTTTTGCGCAGTTGATAAAGAAACAACTATTTCATGATCTTCTAAGGGCATTCTTCCAGAATGTAAAAGAAGTTGTTGATAAGGTGATGTATCATCACCAATAAAAACAACCTCAGACTCTTGATATCTCTCCATAACAAAACCAATTCCTAAAAACTCATAATCATCCAAATAAAGTTGAACCTTTTCAATAGCAGGTAATTTCTCTAATTCTTGACAAAATGACTGTGTTAAAGATTGACCTTGACTATGTTGAAAGCTCATTCCTGATGCTGGAACAAGAGAATAAATATAACGATGAATCTGTTCTTCTAACCCTTGGCTCATAGTCAGTGTGAAAACAATACATAAAAGTGATAAACTCAAACCTGTTATTAATTGCATTGAACGTATTTTATGAGAAAGAAAAGAGAGTATAGACATATGAAGACATGATAATCTTTTTCTTTTCACATGATGACATGCTAAAGAATGAAATTGATGATGTTGAAAAATATGATGGTTCTCAATTTGCCCATCTTTCATTTCATAAATTTCATCACTATATTTTTCAACAAGATGACGATCATGTGATATTAAAATAACCAATCTCTTTTGTGATTCTTTCTTTAACAGTGCCATCACTTCATCTGCTAAAGAAGGATGCAAAGACCCAGTCGGTTCATCACATAACAAAATATCACCATTATGATAACATGCTCTTAAATATGCAATTCTTTGCCTCTGTCCATGAGATAAGGCACTCATTTTTAGCTTTTGAAATGATTTGATATCTAGTTGATTTTCTTTTTTACTGTGAGAAGAAAAGAAATGCGAAATCTCAATATTATTCTTAATTGATAACCACATAATCAAATGAAATTGTTGAAAAATAAAGCTCACATGTTTCTTTCTATAAAAAGGAAGAAAATGTCTCACTGATTTTCCATTCCATAATAGCTCTCCTTGAAATTCTCGATCAAGACCACCAATAATATGAAGAAGCGTAGATTTTCCACAACCTGATGGACCTACTATTGAAACTAACCCACATCTAGGAAATTTCATAGAAACATCATTCAATACTTTTTGATATTGATACCTTTTGATAATATGTTTTATCTCTAACATAACTATTCCTCCCTTAGAGTATCTATGATGTTTGTTTTCATCATTTTTAAAATAGGTTTTAAAGCTCCCAAAACTGTCATAAACATATAAGAAAAGCAAATAAAAACAAATAAATCATACTCATTAAAAAAATATGTTTTCAACATCAAGTCAAAATGATAGTGAAGTGATAATTGATAAACATTTTTCATATAATCATAAAAAATAAAACAAATAGCACTGCCACCTGTTCCCATAATCAACCCTAAAAATAACGATTCCACAATTGATAATAAAAAAAGCCTTGAATGCTCAAGACCAAGCGATAATAAATATGCAACATCATGCCTTCTCTCATAAAAAAGAATGGACTCAACAATACCTATCAATAACATTGATATCATAAAGCTAACACCAATAAAAACATAAGCAATAACTCTTGCTATCTTTAATAATGATTGATAATTGTTTATTCTTTCAAAAACATCACTATAAATCATATAATCTGTTTGTAAAGATTGATATAGTGAATGAAATTGATTTTCCTTTGCCTCAACAACAAGAACATGACGATTTTCTAAAGATGAAAGAGATGACTTTAAACTCACATCATAATAAACTTCATCTAAAGAAAAAAAATCAGAACACACAACCCCTACTATATAAAAATCATGACTATAATCCATAAACTTTCCATGAAGACTCTCTTTGTCTTCTAACTTTTCATACAATGCTGCACTGACAACAATCTCATTTGACTGTTTGGGAAATCTTCCTTGTTTTAATTGAATATGTGATTTTTGTAAAGGAAGAAAGGAACTTATACAATGAATACCTTTATTTTGATTCATTAATTGAAGTTGGTCCAACTGATATTCATAAGAGCAATCATATAAATAAGGACTTTCTAATAAATCGTCAAATAAAGTACCATCCCATTTTTCCACTTGAATCATCTGTGATAAGACAGCATGTTGTTCACTCTTCTCAATAGCATCAAAGACCCCATTCAATGCTGTCACAATAGTAAAAAATGATACAATCACAATCCATTGAAATAAAAATAAAAAGATGAGCTTATACTTTTGATAAATCATTTGACGAATAGAATAATGAAATAATGAATATAATCGTCTCTTTAAATAGTCCTTTTCTATTGATTGCCTTTTTTTCATCTTTCCTTTCAATTTTCCATCTTTTAAAGTCAATAAACTATCACAATACGATTCTAGTAAAACAGGATTATGAGAAACAATAATGACTAATGCACTTTTTGATAATCTCTTCAAACTTTTCATCACTTCATGTGCTTGCTGATCATGTAAAGCTCCTGTTGGTTCATCACAAAGAATAATCGATGATTTCTTCAACAATGCTTTTGCGATAGAAATACGCTTCAATTGCCCTCCAGATAACTGTGAAGGATAGCTGCTCAAATAATCCTCTAATTCTAATTGAGTCACAATTTTTTGAAATTCTATTGTTGAGTATGGCTTTTGACTCACTTGCGTTGCTAATAAAATATTTTCTTTAACAGTCATTGCAAAAATAACATCTTTATTTTGCATAATATAAGAAATATGTTCTTGTATAAATGCTCTTCTATCATAAATAAACTCTCCATCATATAAAATTTCGCCCTCATAATCATGATCCAACATGCCTATAATATAAAGCAAGGTACTTTTACCACCTCCACTTTCCCCTTGTATCCCAATAAAACCACTGTCTGGAAAGCAGAGTGATATATCATCAAGTATTTGACGCTCTTGAAATTTTTTTGAAATATGTTTTAATTCTAACATCGTATCCTCCTTTATGTTATAATCATTTTGGTGATAAAAATGAAACAATTTCCTTATTCTTTAGATAACAAACGTTATCATACATATAACTACTTTTTAAAAAACAAATATAAGAAAAAAATAGCCAAGGTTTCTTTAAACGCTGGCTTTACTTGCCCCAATAGAGATGGTACTTGTGGTATTGGGGGATGTATATTTTGTTCTGATAGTGGTTCTGGTGACTTTGCTGGAAATGTTTATGATAATTTACAAAAACAATTTCATGATGTTTCTACAATCATGAGAAAAAAATGGCCTGATTGTCAATTTATAGCTTATTTTCAAGCCAATACCAATACATATGGAACTTTAGACAAACTTCAAGCAACCTTTGAGCCTTTCTTAAATCAAAAAGATGTGGTTGGTATTGCAATTGCGACACGTCCTGATTGTCTAGATGATCATATTTGTGATTATTTATATGAACTCTCTTTAAAATGTGATTTATATGTAGAACTCGGTTTACAAACTATCCATGACCAGACAGCAGCACTGATTAATCGTGGACATGATTTTCAAACATTTCAAGAAGGTGTTAAAAAACTAAGACAACGTCATATTCATACATGTGTTCACATTATCAATGGATTGCCTTATGAAACATATGATATGATGTTAGAAACTGCAAAGATCGTTGGTTCTTTGGACATTCAAGCTATAAAAATACATAACTTGTTTATGTTAAAAAATACAAAGCTTCATCAAATGTATTTACAAAAACCATTTCCATTACTCTCCAGAGAAGAATATATCAACCTCGTTGTAGAACAATTGAGTTATATTCCCTCTCATATTGTTATAGAAAGATTGACTGGTGATGCCCCTATTGACCAACTCGTTGAACCAAAATGGTCTATTAAAAAAGTCACAATTTTAAATGATATTGATAAATTAATGAAAGAAAAAAATATTTATCAAGGATGCCAAATATAAAAAAAGACCCTAAGGTCTTTTTTTATTCAGTTTCAATTAAACCATAATCTCCATCATGTCTTTTATAAACAACACTAATCAAATCTGTTTCTGTATCTTTATAAACAAAGAATGTATGTCCTATCAATTCCATTTGCATGATAGCTTCTTCTAAATCCATTGGTTTTGGATGAATTGTTTTTGTTTTAACAATGACATCTTCCTCTTCATGATCTAATGGTTCAATAGAAGCAACATTAAAAGCAAGTTTATGATCTTTAGACTTTCTATTTAATTTTGTCTTATATTTTCTGATTTGTCCCTCTAATTTGTCAATAACAAGATCAATCGCATTATAAAGATCGTTATCAACAACTTCTGCTCTTAATAAGACATATTCTGTTGGAATTGTCACCTCAATTTTTTGACCAACTGGATAAGTTCTAATCAATACTTTTGCTTCAACATCATTCATAATAAAGTACTTATCCAATACTGCCAATTTTTTATTAATCTTCGTTTCAATCCCTTCTGTAAGATTAATATTTTTTCCTCTAATAATAACTTTCATAAAAACGCCTCCTTTGATACTTTTATTATACTATAATTTTAGGTAAATTTCACTACTTTCATACAAAAAAGCAAAAAAGCTCTCAAGAGAGCTTATAAATATTTTTTCAACACTTCTACCTTATCTAATTTTTCCCAAGGCAAATCCTGATCACCTCTACCAAAATGTCCATAAACAGCAGTATGAGAATAGATTGGTCTTAATAATCCTAATGTATGGATGATACCTTGTGGAGTTAAATCAAACTCTTTTTTAATTGCTTGCAAAATAACATCTTTGCTCACTTTTTCTGTTTGAAAAGTTTCAATATAAATACTTGTAGGTTCCTTAACACCAATAGCATATGAAAGTTGAATTTCAATGCGTTGACAAAGTCCAGCAGCAACAATATTCTTTGCCATATATCTTGCCATATAGGCTGCACTTCTATCTACTTTAGATGGGTCTTTTCCAGAAAAAGCACCACCACCATGACGAGCACTTCCTCCATATGTATCTACAATAATTTTACGTCCTGTTAATCCTGTATCTCCGTGTGGACCTCCAATAACAAATCTTCCTGTTGGATTAATAAAAACCTTATAATCTGTGTTCATGTCGTATTTCTTGACAACATCTTTCATAATGACATTTTCAATATAATCTCTAAATTCTTTTTCTTGAAAATCATCATCATGTTGAATAGACATCAATATTGTATCGATGCGAAGATGATCAGGATCACTATAGTCAATAGTTACCTGTGATTTCATATCAGGACGTGCCCAGCGAAACTCACCAGCATGTCTTTTTTCTGTAGCATAACGAACAAGATGATGAGCAATAGAAACAGGTAATGGCATATATCCTTCAGTTTCATCACAAGCATAACCAAACATAATCCCTTG
Source organism: uncultured Erysipelotrichaceae bacterium (assembly GCA_951801965.1). GTDB lineage: Bacteria > Bacillota_I > Bacilli_A > Erysipelotrichales > Coprobacillaceae > CATOPA01. Next base: position 6,162 of record CATOPA010000003.1, read on the forward strand.
ATCTCCAGCTCCACCAACATCTACATTTGTCCCCAAAGCAATATCAGCTGACTGTGTATCTAAAACAACTTGAATTTGACAGTTTTCTCCATCAATACCTAAATCTTCACTCGTATATCCAATATCAAGTAAAGCCTTTCTAGCAACAGCTTCATAATCTACCTTTGCATTTGTTGTAATTTCTCCACCAATCACTAATAAATTTGTTGTTGTAAAACATTCACAAGCAACTCTAGAATTTGGATCTTCTTTCAAACATGCATCCAAAATCGCATCACTAATTTGATCACAAACTTTATCAGGATGTCCTTCTGATACAGATTCTGATGTAAATAAAATTTTTTCCATTGTCTTTCCTCCCTCTTCACCAATAAAAAAAGCTTTCAAGAGGAAAGCTTTGTTTCCTCTTATTGTTCAAGTAAACTTGCTAGGTAAAGGCACCTTCTTATCTAAAGGGTTGCCACCACTTCATCGATCCTCATCTCATGGTTCTAAATAAGAGCTTTTGTTATTGATATAATTTTATTAATTCTTCATGACTTAAAGATGTCATCACTTCAATTAAATCCAAGTCCAGTCCTAACTCATAAAGAATTGTTGCAATTTTTAATTGTTCTTGCTTCCTTGTATTCATTTTATCACCATTTTTATTTTAACCAAAATGATAGACATTATTCTACAAAACAAGACTTTGACATTATATGATAATATCTCTTGTAAATCAAGAGATATTTCCACACTTCATCATTATAGCATATTTTTTTTACTTTTTTTCTCAATTTTTTATTTTTCTTTTAATAAATCTCTGATTTCTATCAGTAAATCTTCTGTAGTCGGTTTTTTCTCCTCTACTTCCTCTTTTTTCTCTTCTTCTTTTTTATGAAGAGAAGATAGTTTATTAATCACTTTCAACATTAAAAAAATAACCAATGCAATAATTAAAAAATCTATAATATTTTGAATAAAACTTCCATAATTTAAAGAAATACCTTCTGTTTTACCTACAGGCTCTTTTAAAACAAGTACCAAATCATTAAAATCAGCAGCTCCTGTTAATAAAGTGATAATAGGCATAATGACATCATTCACTAATGAAGAGACAATTTTTCCAAAAGCGCCACCAATAATCACACCAACTGCCATATCCATCACATTACCACGCATAGCAAATTCTTTAAATTCATTCATTAACTTTTTCATTAAATCGCTTGAACCTCCAATACACCTGGAACTTCTTCAATCAGAATTTGTTCTACACCATCCTTAAGAGTTGCATCCAACATTGAACATCCTGCACAAGCTCCATGCATTTGCACATAAACTATGCCATCTTCAAATTTTATAAATTCAATATCTCCACCATCTCTTTGAAGATATGGTCTTAATTTATGTATAACTTTTTTAATTTCTGCAACTTGATCCATTTTCAATCCTCCTTTTTGCTTTCTTATTATACCACATTTTTAAAAATATAAAAGCTATCTTATTATTGAACTCTTTTATTAAAAATCATTCATTTAAAATTTTTTCATTTTTCTCATAAAAACAATATTTTAAAAATATAAAATGAACTTCTCTTTTTATTCTTTCTTGTTTTTATCATTTGTGGTATAATTCCTCTTGATTGGAGGGCTGTTAATGGAACATCGTGTAAAAGTAGGAGATATTATTGATGTCACCATTACTGGTATTCAACCTTACGGTGCATTTGCATCTTTACCTGATCATACATCAGGATTGATTCATATTTCTGAAATTTCTGATAAATTTGTAAGGAATGTAGAAAATTTCGTTCATGTTGGTGATATTATTCATGTGAAGGTCATTGATATAGATGAAAAAACACATCAATCAAAATTATCACTAAAAGCAGTACATACTGTAAGAAGAAAATACAAAAGAGGATTCAAGAATCAAAGAGAAAAGATACAAGAAACACCTTTAGGATTTAGTTCTTTAAAAGATAAACTGCCTAAATGGATTGATCAAGGCATAATTAAGGAGGAAAATTTATGATTAAAGTTGATTTAACACAAGCAAAGTTATCTGAAAGCATGGATGCATACAAAGAGCAAGTTGCCTCTGTTCATGATATGATCCATAATAAAACTGGTGCTGGTAATGATTTTTTAGGATGGGTAGACTTGCCTATCAACTATGACAAAGATGAAGTTGAAGCTATCAAAGCAAAAGTTAATGAGTTAAAAGATGAAATTGACGTTTTATTAGTTTGTGGAATTGGTGGTTCTTATTTAGGAGCAAGAGCTGCTATTGAAGCCATCAATGGATTATTCCCTACAAATGATATTCAAATTATTTATGTAGGAAATACATTCTCATCAAATTATTTATCTCAAGTAAAAGAATATGTAAAAAACAAAGAATTTGCTATTAATGTTATTTCAAAATCTGGAACAACAACTGAAACATCTATAGCATTTAGAATTTTTAAAGATTTACTTGAAACAACAAAAGGAAAAGAAGTTGCTCAAAGAAGAATTATTGCTACAACTGACAAAGAAAAAGGTGCTTTAAAAACACTTGCTACAAATGAAGGATATACAACATTTGTTGTTCCTGATGATGTTGGTGGACGTTATTCTGTTTTGACTGCTGTTGGGTTATTCCCAATTGCAATGGCTGGCATTGATATCGAAGCTATGCTAAATGGTGCTAAAGATGCCAGAGAAAAATATAACAACAATGATTTAAATACAAATGAAGCTTATCAATATGCTGTCGCAAGACAAATGTTATGCAAACAAGGATATCCAGCAGAAATGTTTGTCACTTATGAATTACAGCTTGCTATGGTCGCTGAATGGTGGAAACAATTATTTGGAGAATCTGAAGGAAAAGAAAATAAAGGTATCCTTCCTACAAGTGCAACTTTCTCTACTGACTTACATTCTCTTGGACAATTTATTCAAGAAGGAACAAAAGTTCTATATGAAACTGTATTAAAAGTGAAAAATCCAATAAGTGATTTGACAATTCCTAGTGATGAAGGTAACTTAGATAACTTAAATTATTTAGCAGGAAAAACTGTTGATTATGTAAATAAAAAAGCTTGTGAAGGAACAATTGATGCACATGTCAATACAGGTGGAGTTCCAAACATTCAAATTACAATTGATGAAATTTCTGCATATTCATTTGGATATATGGTTTACTTCTTTGAAATTGCTTGTGCTATGTCAGTTTATTTATTAGAAGTCAATCCATTTAACCAACCTGGTGTAGAAGTTTATAAAAAGAATATGTTTAAATTATTAGGGAAACCTGGTGCTTAAGAAGTGGAAAATCCACTTCTTTTATTTTGTATATTTTTCTCTTGACGGGAAAAAGTGTATTGTGTTATTATATATAGGCATTAGAAATCAAATGGAGGTTTAGCTCAGTTGGGAGAGCATCTGCCTTACAAGCAGAGGGTCAGCGGTTCGAGCCCGTTAACCTCCACCATGCCGGCTTAGCTCAATTGGTAGAGCAACTGACTTGTAATCAGTAGGTTGAGGGTTCAAGTCCTTTAGCCGGCACCATGCTGGGGAGGTAGCGAAGTGGCTAAACGCGGCTGACTGTAACTCAGTTCCTTTCGGTTCGGTGGTTCGAATCCGCCCCTCCCCACCATTTTTTATTGGGATATAGCCAAGCGGTAAGGCAACAGACTTTGACTCTGTCATTTCCCTGGTTCGAATCCAGGTATCCCAGCCATTTTGACCCGCTAGCTCAGTAGGTAGAGCATCTGACTTTTAATCAGAGGGTCAGGCGTTCGAGTCGCCTGCGGGTCACCATTCTTTTTGCGGGTGTAGTTCAATGGTAGAACTTCAGCCTTCCAAGCTGACTACGTGGGTTCGATTCCCATCACCCGCTCCATTTAAAATCAAATATCCCTATGCGGGTGTAGTTCAATGGTAGAACTTCAGCCTTCCAAGCTGACTACGTGGGTTCGATTCCCATCACCCGCTCCATAAGAATTTAAAACACACTGTAAAGTGTGTTTTTTATATCTATAAATAAAACAATGGCCATAACATCTAAAATATTGTTCACCATTCTAGACATTATAGCCATTCATAAATATATGAAACTATATTTTATAATACTAATGCTTTTTTAGGACAAAAGTTTGAACACTTTCCACATCTTATACATTTATCATGATCGATTTTTGGTGCTTCAAAACCTTGTTGACTTAATGCACCTACTGGACATACATTCACAGCAGGACACTTATGATTTTGTGGGCAATTTTCTACAATTATTTTTAATTCTTTTTCCATACTTTTCCTCTTTCTCAAATTATTATTTGTCATTAACTCTATAATATTTTCACTTAATGAATATTATTTCTTCTTTTTCCTATCATATCAGATACTTTTAATCTTAAAACTGTTGTTACATTTGCCATTTTTTCATTAAATTGAAAATCTTCTGCATGATATTGTCTCATTAAAATTTTTAATGATTTCAATTTATCTTCATTAGATACAAACTCCATTGTTCCATGTCCAATCACACTCGCATACCCCATTGTACAACTCATTCTTTCTTCATACAAAATAAAATTATGTTCACAATCCATCTCAAAAGTCACACGATTATCTTTACGAATTAAATCCAACTTCTTCCCTTCCATAGCACAATGGAAATACAAATAGACTTGATCACCTTCAATATCCAATCCAAAATTCAATGGAACAACATATGGAAAACCATCATCATTAAGTGCAATAACACATGAATCACATTTTCTGATAATCTTAATCATTTCATCAAAATCATTAATTTCTCTATCTTTTCTTCTCATCATTCTTTTTTATGATACACTTGTCCATAAAATAAACTAGCTTTCATATTTCTCCTTCCTTATTTTTTAACTCATAACAATACAATTATTTATCCTCTAATGCTTTTTTTAAATCAGATATAAATTGTGTTTGCTGTTTCTTTAAATATGACTTTATAAAAGGTTTCATAAAAAACTTTTTAGCCTCAACGCTTTCTATAAACTCTATTTCAGTTCCATCTTCTTTAGAATAAAAACACCCACTCCAGTGACCACAAATATTTGTATTTTCCATATCAAACTCCCATCGCTTATATGGTTCAGTCACTGTAATAGTAAAAGTTGTAGGATATCCTTCTTGGCTATATTCAATAAACTGTCGCTCATCGATAATTTCCACTTTACTAATATCACTTCTCCAATGACTATAATGCCTAACATCTAAAACAATATCCCAAACACTATGAACATCACTAGAAACAATTGCTTTTACTTTTGAAACAACCAACTTCATTCCCTCCCTTCGTTGTTAGAATTATACTTAAAACTCTTTTACAAAGATCTATAATTCAACCTCTAAGTCTTTAATAAAATAAGTCCTAACTTTCATTTATTTTCTTGAATATATATTTGTGATTATTCCATTTTCTTCTTGACTCTTTTCTAGCTTAAGATTTATATTAGGATTATTTTCCTGAAACAGTCTTATTCCATTTCCAAGAAGAATAGGTATTGTCGTGATATGATATTCATCTATCATATCTTGCTTAATCAATTGATTGACAAGCTGTGCCCCACCACAAATCCAAATATTTTTTCCATCTTTATTTTTTAGCTCTTCAATAAACAAAGACACATCTTCATTTACAAATCGAACATCTTGAGTATCCTTTTTCTTTTTATTTGTAAAAACATAACTCTGTAAACCTTTATATACCCACTCATGCGGTGATAATTCTTCAACAATTTGTCTATATGTGTTATATCCAAAAATGACTGTATCTATATTCTTTATAAAATGATCATAACCATAATCACTTTCGTAATTTTCATCACTACCAGCAATCCAATCCACACCACCATTTTTATCTGCAATAAATCCATCTACACTCATAGAAATATATAAAATCACTTTTCTCATTTTACTCCATCTCCAATAGTTTCTACTATGACTATACATGAAAAACTATAATATGACAACTCATAATTCTCACTTCTTATTGTTTGTTTTTTTGGGTTGCAGTCGCTCAAAAAATAAACATTTGATAATTTGAAATACCCCCATAAAAATAAATATAATAGGAATACAAATCCAAAACCCCATTTTCTTGACTGCTCCCATTAAAGAATATGTTTCACCCATTTGAAAACTTATCAATCCAATACCAATGATAAGAAGCGCAATACCTACATAAATTCCCATGACATTGATTTTCATTTTATCAAAGAAACCCATTATATATAAAAACGCTAATATAAAGACCATTCCACCTAGAAAAAAGAATACTCCAAAATAAATTAAAATACTATTTTTAGTTGTTCCTATGAAAACTGCTTCCTGAGGATGATTAGGATTATATTTAATTTCTCTCATATCATTTGTATTTGGAATAACTCCACTTCCATAATCCGTTTTTATAGTATATTCTATTCCATTCACTTTATAAACATAAGCCAAACGATATGTTGGTTGCTCATGTTCTTTCTTATGTGAGTCATATATTTCGTAATCTTTAAAATAAGCTGTTGTTGTGAAATAGTTTTGTGCCTTTTTGCTCATATATTGAGTCTCTTTTATGCCAAGAGTTATACATATAATCCCAGACAATAATACAAATAAAACTAAAAAAGAAACAACTATAGTTACAAAATTGAACTTAGAATCTTTTTGATTTTGTTTTGAATCTATACCTAACAAAGATTTACGAACCATATAAATTCCAAATATCCAAAGCGGAACAATCAATAACAACATAAAATATTGTCCTTGTTTGAGTGAAAGATAACTCCATGTCATTAAAAATCCTAATCCCAAAAGAAAAGCAATCATGCTAAATAACTTATGAAAAATGTAAACACCTCGCATCTTATTACACATTTGACATATTTTTTCTCCAATATGACATCCTATCAAAAGTAAAAAGCAAATTATCATTATGCGTATATAGAATTGCTCATTTTTATATAAAACAAACAAGAGAAACAGAAAAATAAAAATTGCTCTTATTATTGAATAGTCAAAATGTTTTTTCATCATTATACCTCTTTATTATATTATCACTTTTGATATTTATAATGTTAACTCCATAACAACATGTAATATACCTTCCTCTAAAAATTCATTTGAAGTCACTTGAAAACCAAACTTTTCATAAAATCCAACAGCATGCTTTTGTGCATCCATACATATTTTTTGACATTTCATTCTTTCTTGAATAATAGGTAGACTTTGTTCTAAAAGCATTCTTCCATATCCCAAACCATGTTTCAATGTCAAAATTCTACCAACCTGAACATAATCTTCTTTATAAAACGCTCTTAAATAAGCCACCACTTTATCATTCTCGCTCATAAAGCAATGCAGACTTTGATAATCAATATCATCCATATCTTGATATTCAATATGTTGTTCTAGAATAAAAATTTGTGATCTTGCTTTTAAAATTTCATAAAGTTCTCTATTTGATAATTCATCAAATGTTTTGTATATAAAGTTCATCTTTTTAATACCTCCTCTCTCAATTTATTACTTTTCCATTTCAATCGCGTATCTCTCTTAAATTGTTTTCGTGAAGGATTTCCCTCTACTCTATATATTTCTTTATTTCTTATATCATAAATCACTGACCAAACAGTATCTGCACCTTTGCTTCTATCATATTGACACATAAAACCATATTTCCCAGATAAAATATCTTGAGCGAGCTCAAATGATAAAGATTGTGTTTTAAGTGCTTGTGTTGCTATTTGAAGTCTTTCCATCGATCTCCAATCATCAATATCATTTCTTTTATATTTCATAAGTTTTGGTGAACAAAACTGATTTGTTGCAACAACAAATCCCTTTCTTTTTTCAATGATTTCTATACCTTGAGAACAGCATTCAATCATCGCCATGCACCCTGATGCATCAACAACAATTAGCACTTGACTAGAGGCAATTGGTAGTCGCTTGATTTGATGAATAACCTCTTTTGTGGTTTGACATTTTTCTAGTAAATACCTCACAAGCATACCTGCATGAAATCCTGGTTGCCTCATTCCTGTCATAACAAAAGTCAAACCAATAGCCAATCCATGTTCATTCACACCATCTTCCATTTCAATAAATGCTGTTGTATTGCCACAAAATGCATAAGCTCCATGAAGTTGATAAAGGCAATTCATATAAAGATTCTCTAATTGCACTAAAAAATCACTATTTCTACCAAAGAAAATATGATCTTTGTGAGAAAATGCAAAACATGTGCAATGATTTTTCAATTCAAAACAATACATGCTTAATAAAAACGTACAAAGATCATCGTATGGCATTTCTTGCCCCTTAGCAAGTCCTCTTATTTCTTCTAATATTTCTGGATAAAATTTTTCATAAATTGGTATACATTCCTTAACAAATGCTCTTTTTTCATCATTAACAACAAAAGTTTCCTGCTGACTAATTTTCTTTTTCTTCTTTAACAGCAGACTCCCAAAATGATATCCTGCTTCTAAATAACTTCCTTTAAATCTACTATGATACATATTTTTACCTCCTCTTTTTTGAGTAAGGCCTTCCTCATGTTTTATGCTAACAGAATAAAAAATTTTAGTCAATCAAATAAAAAAGATTATCTTTTCAGATAATCTGAATCCTATAAATCTTGTTTCATTTCATATTGCTGACTATATTTATCAAAATTCATAGCCTCTAAAAAACACTTCATGCTTTGACACTCTGTATCAACATTAACCATTTTTAACACATGACTTTCGCAATGTTCTTCCATTGTTTTCAACAACAAGCTTCCTATACCTTCTCTACGATAATCTTTATGAACTGCCATTTGTGGTACATCACCACTTTGCTTATCAACGATACCATATCCTATAATAGAATCATTTCTTTTGATAAGTATATAATAAAAATCTGTAGGAGAGGCTAAAACTGAATCCATTGAATTCTGCCATGATGGATAAAAATCCCAAAATGTTTTGATAATATTCCACTCCTCTTGAAGATTATCCTTAACAACAATGATATCCTCATGCTTTGGCATTGGAAGTGAGTTTTTTTGTCGATAAACATCAAATTCCCTTTCTATAATCAATCCTTGTTTTTGATAGAGTGAAAAAGCCACAACATTATCTTTAATAACTTCTAAGATATATTGTTGTATATTATTTTTCTTTAAAAGTTCAATCATATAAGAAAATAACTTTTTGGATAAACCATATTGACGATATTTTAAAACAACACCTGTTCCTAAATCATAAGCGCTCTTTTTTCCATTCCACTCTCTTTGTGAATTAAAAATAAATCCAACAAGTTGATGATGTTCTGCTTCAAAAACTCCTACAGAACAACTCCCATTAAATCCTCTTCTTCTTAACATCTTTTGAAAATCATCAAATGATAAATTCATAGGGACGCTATAATCAGAAAAAGCATCTAAAAAAGCATGATACAAAATATCCATAGATACATCCTCTAATGTCTGATAAATATATTCTTCATCATTCATATTCATTCTCCTCACTTTATATATAAAATTTATAATTTTTCCATCATTTCTTTTATATTTCCATTAATAATAAAAAGCTCTTTTTCTTTATGACAACCCAACTTTTCATACCAACAATAAGGATATCGGTTTTCACCCTCATATGTATGTGCTTCAAAAATAGTTGCATTATATTTTTCATAGGCATATTCAAACAATGTTTTGAACAATGCTTTTGCAATACCCATACCTCTATATTTATCAGAAACAAAAATCTCACCATCTTCTAAATGAAAACCATCCCACCAAGGCTTTAATGCACTTGCAATAATCCCAACAGGATAATGATCATCATAAGCCACAAATATAAGATCATTGTAAGACTTATAAAAATAGTGAAAAAGTTCAAGAGCACTTTCTTTTGTCCATTTTTCTTGTAAAATAGAATTTGTATAATACTGTGCATACTCTTGAGCTATCATTTCTAAATCTTTTATATTTTTTAAGCGTTCTACTTTTATATCACTCATTGATTATTCTCCTTTTCTATCATATATATTTCTACTGATTTCTATAATCACAAAATCATTTCCATATCTTTTAATAAATCTTCTCTTATCATAATATATCCTTCATGCGCAGTCACATACAACAAAGGTTCTTTTTGACTATCAAAAAAGGCAATATCATTTATACCAAAATCGGTCTCTATAACTTGATCTCCTTTCTCTGAAATCTCATATTTGCAAAAAGTTTCAAATCTTCTTAAATATCGAAAAATATCTTTTGTTGCTTTTAATCTATAAACTTTATTCTGATGACTTGACTTTGTTCCCCACCATTTTCTCTTCAGATTCATAAAAAGAATTTCTTGAGAAAAAGCATTTACAAAAGTTTGATCATCATCAATCAAAACATATTCTATTTCTCTTGTTTTCTTTTCTAAATTATTCAAAAGCTTTAGATAGTCTTCATGATTATTCACTCTATCACTATAATCTTTCATATATGGGTTCCGCCTTATTTTTAGATATGATCAATATAAATAGATATTTCACCACATTTTGGGCAAATCGCTATTTTAGGATTTCCTACTCTCCCTTTAAATTTCTTATCAATTTCTTTATGAACAACAATTTCATATCTTGTTCCATCGACTTTCAAACTATAATTCTCATCCATCACTTCTTGACATCTTACACATAATCTCATATGAACTTCACCTTTCTTTCAAACATCTTTTTATCTTTTGAGTAAACCACTTTTTATCACCTTCACAATACAACCCCATAATAAAAATAGAGCAATAGCAATAAGAAAAATTCCTAATAGAATATTTTCATTCCATAAAAATATTCCTAAAAAAGCAATCATTCCAATAACTGATGCAAAAAACAAAGCTATAAGAACCATAAAGAAATATCTTATGACTTTTGGTATCCTTTGTGAATAACAAATTTGCAACATTCCCTCTAAAATACATTCAAAAATAATCTCAACAATAAATTCCATATTATTTTCCTACTCTCTTATAAGTTTTTTTATAAAGATACTTTTTTTCGTACTCGTTTTTTAGGAACAGGAATGACTTTTTCTAATTCATAAAGCACTTGATATGTTAATTCATGATTATCAATATCTAGGATATAGTGTTCTTTTGCGCCTTGATATGGACAACCCGTCAAAGCATTTTTCATCAAATGCTCTACCACTTCATGCTTTTTGACATATACAATATTATCACAGACTATTAGTAAAGGTTTATCATTTATATAAATCATATATTCTCCAAACATTTTTCTATATCTTAATTCTCCTATTTGAGGAATCTGTTCACAAACATATTCTATAAAATCTAAAGTTGTTGACATCATTGCTTCTCCTTTTCTTGTAAAAATATTTTAAACTAACTCATCAAAATAATGATTCTCTAACATTTTTTTAATATAAAATGCTAACATATATGGCATCTTTTCTTCAAAAGTAACCAAATCATTTCCAATTAATTCTTTAATCTTCCCTAAACGATATTGAATTGTGTTACGATGCATATAAAGTTCTTTAGACATTGTTTGTTGATGGGCATCATACTTTAAATAATAATACAATGTTTTTTCTAGTTCTCCATGATGTTTTTGATCATACTTTATCAGCGGATTAAGCAAACGATCATGAATCTGCTTTAAAACCTGTTTATCTTCAATTAAAAATAAAATTTGATAAACTCCCATCTCTTCAAAAGAAATCACAGGATACTGAAAAAGAATAGCCATATTTACTGCAGCCAGCGCACGTTTATAACTTAATATAACATTTCTAAAATCTTTCATTCTTGTTCCTATGCCTAAATGAATCAAGTGTCCAACGATTCTCTTTTTTGCACGCTGATACATGTTTTCAACAATAACATTCAATTCTTCTTCATCTAAGTTATTCACAATCATAACAAAATGACCGTCAAACCAAAAAAAGCTATATGCGCATTCAACCTTTTCAAAACATAACTCTATTTGAAATGAGATTCTTCTTCTTTCAATTGTATCAAATAAATCTGCATTCTCTATTCCTATTAATAAAACTTGAAAGTATCCATCAACATCAAATGTACTCATCAATTGTTGCCTTGAATCTTCAAGATGTTGAACATTCATAAAGACATTTTTAAAATATTTAGAAATTTGTCTATCTTCTTTTTCTGAACTTAGACATCTCATACTAAAGTCTTTAATCAAATCTGCCATATGAACTTCCCATGGAGTTATCAATAATGGAAAATCTTGTTCATTGCAATAATCAATAATATCTTGAGAAATATCAAAAATATACTTTCCTGTATTAATAATTAATCCTACACTATGGTAACGAACAAGGCACTCAATAAATTTTTTAAGTGCTTCAGAGGTTGGAAATCCAAGTCCAGTTGTGACTGCGAGCTCTTTTCCCCACAATTGTTTAATAATGGTTGTATCTTCTATCATATGTACCCAACTCATTGCATTTCCACAACCATTTTTACCAGCTAATAGTGTTAATTTATACTGCTGTCCAGTTTGAAGTAATGCATCTTCTATTGTAAATCCCATTTCGATCACCTCTTTTTCTCATATTATATCACGTCTTTGTTCATAATGCACAAATGTATACATTTTTTTTATTTGTTTTGTCTCTAGGATTATTTATCTATTTATATATAATAGAAGTGTATTCAAGATAAAATAAAAAAAGGAGATAACCCCATGAATTTAAACCTGCAATTTTTTCTAGAAAAGTATGATAATCCTACCCCATCATGGATTTCATCAGAACGTTATTCATACTGTGAAAATTTTTATCGTTTCCTTTCATTTTTCAAAAAGAAATAAATCTATAGTGAAAGCAGATCTCTCCCCATTTTGATCTGCTTTTACTATACAAAAAAGAAGAAAAGCATAAGTTTTCACCTATGCTTTATTCTTCTTTTTTTCTTTTAATAAATAGTAGATACAATCCTCCAAACAAAATGAATCCACATACCCCTATCATCATGATATTCATTGTTCCTGATGTTTTCTTCACCCCAGCTTGTGGTGTTCGAGTATCTTCCACCTTTGTTTCTCCTGGTGCTTTGTTTTCTTCTTCAGGGTCTTGAGTATCTGTTACATCTTCTTCTGGTCTTTCTTCTATTGAAGCATTAGCTTCTGGTTCATTTGGTCTTGTTGGCTGCATTGGTCTATTTGGCACTGCTGGCTGTGGAGCAACTGGCGTCGGTTCCACTGGTTTTGGATCAGTTGGTGCTGGTTCTACTGGCTCAGGATCAATAATGACTGGTTTTTCCTTCAATCCTTCAATAGCTTCTAAGATTGCCTTTGCCATTGCATCAACCTTACCTTGTTGAGTAATATCTAATCCTTTAACAACTGCTGCAACAGCATCATTTAATGTTTTGATTGTTTCATCAGTATATTGATTTAAATCATTTGGAATTTTAGAAATTACTTCATCTACCTTGCTGTAATCTGCCTTTTTATAAACGAGAGATTTGATTGCATCTTCAATAGCCAGTGTATAACAATCTATATCATCTTGAGATAATAATTCTAATTCAGGTATAGTAACATGTATTGCTTCTTTCAAAGCGTGAACTGTATCAAATGTATATAAAGATTCATTTTCCAAAATCTTTTCTGCCTCTTCAACGAATGTATTAAATGAAGAAAAATTAATCACTTCAACTTGAAGATCAACTTCTTTTCTTACTCCATTTTTTTCAAATACTGATACATATGTCTGATGATTATTTAATAAGAGAGTAGGATCTTTCCAACTCCATCCTTCTGGCAATGTTATCGTTGATAATTTATTACCTTGAATACCTTTCAACATCCAATCAGATGGAAATACTCTTTCTTCTACTGTCAACAATACTGTTTTTCTAGCAAATTGATAACTTTGAGCTGTATCAACTTTTCCATTAGTATAACGAATATCATCATCAATTGCTGAATAATGAAGATGATACACTCCTGGTTTCAGTGTAGCTAAAGCAGATAAATCATCCTTACCTTTGCAAAGAAGACTCACACTTGTTAATCCACCTGTATTTTTAAACATTGGACCATCTTCAATAGAATAATCAACATGATAACCTTCACTCACTTCTATATCTTTAACAAGATCTGGTGTGTCTCCTTCTACCATTGTTATATCTTTTAAACCTGTCATATGCGGTGCAGAATCATAATAAGCTTTTGCGTCAGCTTTTTGTTGTTGATTTTGTGCATAGTAAACATAATCAATGACAAACTCTGTTCCAGCTAAATTGGTACCAGCATCACCTGGCCAATTTCCACCCATTGCTAAATTCATTTGTATATATTGTGGACGATTTAATGCCTTTTGAGCAATAACATTTTTAGCAATTGATGTATCACTATAATCTGCAACACAAACAATTTTGTCATCGACGTACCATTCTACTCTATTTTCTGACCAATCAATACCAAAAATATGATAGTCATCATAAAAATCTTCGCTAATTGTATAACCTTGTCCTGCTAACTTTCCATTATCTTCATGAATACCATCGTCTGTATGAATAGTTTGCCATACAGTTTTATTTCCTTGACCACTTTCTGTTCCTGTCAATTCCATAATATCAATTTCACCACAACGTGCCCATCCATATCCCTGTTTAGAATCTATATGACCATCTAAGACAAAGTCAGCACCCAAAGTCCAAAACGCTGGAAATACACCTTTTCCCTTTGGTAATTTCGCCTTCATTTCAATTCTTCCATATAAGAATTCATACTTTCCATGAGTCCTTACACTTCCTGAATTGTATATAACATTTCTGTTCCCTCTAGGATTTTTATACTGATCTTCTAGAGCACGATCAGTTGCTTTTAAAACAAGCTTTCCATCTCTTAAGAAAACATTTTCTTCACTATTAACGTAATGTTGCTGTTCTACTCCTCGAATACATCCAAGTTCATAACCCCACTTAGATGCATCTAATGTATTTCCTTGAAAATCATCAGCCCAAATCATTTCATAGTCGCCACTATCATCTGTTTCACTAACAACCTCATACAATGACACATCATCTACATAAACTTGAGATTGCCATACTGAATCAGAAGAACTATCACTCCATTTCATTGCACATAAAGCAACTTCTGTATAATTCCCACTATTAAATGATAATTCTACATCTTGATAAACCCATGCTTGATCACATCTTACTGTTTTTTCAGCCTGTGGATGAATAAGTGTAGAAACATCTTTTGTTTTAACATTAAAAAACATATAGGCATCTGTTGATCCAAGTAATACTTTTGCTTTCGCAACATAATCAGTATTTGGTTTTAAATGAACAACTTGATAAACACAAGCATTATTTGACTGTGATGGTAATAATCCACACCACTCACCATTAGCAGCAGCACCTTGATAATTTGTAAACGTTCCAGTCCCTGTTGTCTGCCAACTTGTATGTCCATTCTCAAAACCACCATCTTCAATTAAATTAACAGAAGATTCTTTAACACTTACACAATCAATATATGCTGGTGATGCATAAGCAACATTTGATGAATCTTCAACCCATTTTACCAATTCAATAAGTGCATATGAATGTTCTCCACTGTTAAATGTTTGTTCAACGCGTTCCCACTCATCTCCACCAACAAGAATATCAAACTGTGGTGTTCCACTATTGCTCTTTAATTGATTTTCTGTTCCTACACGCACACAGAAATTCACTTTCGCATCTGTATGTTCAGTTTTCACATATGCTGATACTGTATATTCTGTATTTGGTTTTACACTAATAATTTGTCCAATATAAGAATTGCCGTTATTTGCAGGCAACATTCCCGCATGTGTTCCCTTGCCATAACTTTGACTCGTTGATATGGATTTTGTAGCTGTCCCTTGATCCCAAGCTAATCCACCTTTTTCAAAGTCTCCATCTTCAATCAGCTCAATTTTTTGTCCCCTATTTAATTCTACTAAGTCATACTCAGTATTAAGTTCATTTGCCTTAACTTCTTGAGCGTGAATTGTCAATGTAGAAAAAATCATCATTAAAGAAATTATTGTTTTTACTAATTTTTGCTTTCCCATTTTGCATCCCTTTCTCTATTTGATATTTGTATTAACGCTTACATGACTATATTAGCATTCTTAAAGTAAATTATCAATATTTTTTATTGTTTTTTACTTAATAATTTATCTTTTTTTATCAAAAAAACTACTTACCTAACATAAGCAGTTCCTTATTAAAAAACTATGTTTTATAACATCATATTTGATACTCAAATTTCCCTAGTCATGTAGACATACATTTATATTTCGCCAACAATATCAATGATAACAAATTCACTTATTCCTTGTGTTCTAATAGGATATCCCCAACCTACCATACCTGAAGATGTAATCACTTGTAAATGATCAAATGACTTGTATCCATAATTCATTTCACCAAACATATCAATAAAATATCCTAATGGAAAAATTTGACCACTATGAGTATGCCCAGATAATTGCAAATCATATTTCAACATATTATTTTTTTGTAATTCTACTGGTTGATGATCCAACAGCAAAATAAAATGATCGTCATCTATGAATTGTAAAAAGTCTTCACTTTTTCTTCTTTGTTTATTGAAAGATCGATCATCCCTTCCTACAATAGTCAACTCATTATCTATTTGAATCAATGTATCTGATAAAAGAATAATATTATTGGAAGTTATCGCCTTATTAAGCTGATTTACTGTATAATTTGGAGTTAATGTATAAGAACTATGATCATGATTTCCATAAACATAATAAATACCATCAGGGCATGTCATATTTCCTATTGTTTCAAAAACTTCTTGTAATTGTGTATATGTTGTTTGTTCATCAACTATATCACCACCTAAAATAATAACATCTGGCTTATAATTTTCTATTTGATGACAATATTCTTCAAGTCTTTTTTTATTCATTGTATTAGAATAATGTAAGTCAGAAAGATATGCAATGCGATAAGATTGTGATAAAGATTTTTTTGTTTGTATAGTATAGTGTGTCATATGCACATCTCTTATATGTACATATCCATAACCTAGCAACAATGCTGACAGACATATAGGCAAAAGACATAATCTACATATCTTTTTTAAAAATTGATTTTCTTTAAAAAGCAAATAACAAATGCCTTCACAAATCATATTAATAACAATAAAATGAAACATAAAAAGTGTATAAAGACTAAAAATATTCATCATCAAAGCAGCCAATAAAAAACTGACAACTTTTAAAACAATCTTTAATCCTTTTGACAATTCTTCTTTAAAGACTTTCACAAAATTTTTTAAACAGTGATATAAATACACTGAAATCATGAATACAATGACTAACAAAATAATTATAAACAACATTTCTTTATCCCCCATAAAACATCATTATTATAACACTAGTCTTGCCTATATAGTCAAGCCATAATAAAAGAAGAAAAATGAAAAAAGGTCTCATGCCTAAAGAGAGAATCTTTATTCATTAAAACCTTTTAGTTTTTCACAGCAATGTTCAATTTTATAATCTAATCTTTTTAAACTAGATTGAATATGATCTTGTTGTTTTAAAAGTTCATTTTTCGCTTGAATAAGCACATTCATTCTTTCTTCTAATGTTTCTTCACCTTTTTCTAAAAGATTCAAATATTTTTGTAAAAGCTGAATACTTAATCCTGCCATTCTCATACATTTCACAAATTCCAAGCGTTGTAAATCACTTTCTTGATAATCTCTTCTTCCACTTTTATCCTTTTGGATTTTATCAAGAAGTCCTATTTTTTCATAATAACGAAGAGTATCTTGTGTTAATTCAAACATTTCACTCACTTCTTGTATTTTCATCACCCTCACCTCTTCAATGATTATATCATTTAGAGTTAAGTCCAAGTCAATAACTATTTAAAAAACGTCCAATAATCTTCATAATTCTTTTGAAGTAGTTCAGGCGTATTTAATTCATATGGACAGTGTTTCATACATTGATTACAATGTATACATTCTTCTATTTTTTTCATTTCAGTTTGCCATTTTTCAGATAACCACCCTGCCTCAGGTGCTCTTCTTAACATCAATGACATTCTTGCACACTGATTAATCACAATCCCTTTTGGACAAGGCATACAATATCCACAACCTCTACAAAAGTTACCAGCTAGCTCTTGTCGATCATTTTCTATAATTTTTTTCATCTCATCAGTTAATTTTATGTGACAATCCTGATATGAAAGAAATTCATCAAGTTCACTGACCTTTTGAATTCCCCAAATAGGAAGTGCATTTTTATATTGCAATAAAAAAGCATAAGCAATATCACTACGAGAAATCAAACCACCTGATAAAGCTTTCATACAAATAAAGCCAACATTTTTTTCTTGACATAATGCAACAAGCTCTTCTTCTTTAGAACTTGCTAGATAGCTAAATGGAAATTGTAAAGTATCATACAATCCAGATTCAACAGCTTCTCTTGCTATATGAAGAGCATGATTTGTTAAACCAATAAAGCGTATTTTTCCTTGTCTTTTAGCCTCTAACATTGCTTCATAAAGACCTGTTCCATCTTGAGGTCGAGGACAGAATGATGGATTATGAAATTGATAAATATCTATATAATCCGTTTTTAACATTTTAAGGCTTTGATCAAGATCCTTCCAAAACCCTTCTACATCAGTCGCCATTGTCTTTGTTGAAATAATAATATCTTCTCTCACATCACTTAATGCAAGACCAATTTTTTCTTCACTATCACTGTATGCTCTGGCTGTATCAAAGAAACGAATGCCATGATCATAAGCTTTTCTTAATATCACCTGTGCTTCTTCAATACTAACACGTTGTACTGGTAAAGCCCCAAATCCATTTTTATTGACTTCAATATTTGTTCTTCCTAATTTTACCTTTTCCATTGTTTCACCATCCATTCTATTCATTATAATTTTTCTTCATACGTATAATAAAGAAATAAAACATATTTTTTCCTCTTGGTATTTCATAATGTTCTTCTAAAGCAAGATATCCTTCATGAAGTCTTAAATTTTTTCTAATTAACGCTATTTCACTTGTATATAAGAAAATATATCCTCCAGGTCTCACAAGACGTTTTAAACGTTCAAAAAAGCGATCGTAAAGTTCTTTTAATAAAACTTCATTTTTCATTTGTGCTAACGTAGGCATATCTGTTATGACTTCATCAAACATTTCATGATTGACAAATCTCATGACATCTTTTTGAACAAAGTATATTGTCTGATTGGCATTTTTTGCATGCTTTCTTGCTATTTCTATGCCTTTTCCATAAATATCTATTCCCATAGAAAACTGTGTTTCTTTTTCTGTATTTCTTTCTATTAATAAAACACCACTTCCTACAAAAGGATCTAAAACTTTTGCATGAGGTACAAAATAAGGCTTAGCAAGCTGAACAAGCGTTGCTGCTACATAAGGCTGCATAGCTGTTGGAATTGTTTCTTTTCTATATTGAAAGCGAGTTCCTTTAAAGTCAGGCAAACTTAAATAAGCATTCACTTTACCCTTTCTCACTTCCTTAAAAACAATCTCTATATCATAGCTCTCTGTAGCATTCAATAATTGATGTGGATATAATTCAAAAACTTTCTCAGAGATTTTCTTAATCAATTGTGGATTCTTTTCTCTTAACCCATCAACAATACGATAATAAAATGGGAAAGCATCTCCATAAAGTCTATCTAACAATTCAATCAAATGACATCTCTTCATTCCTGCAACAATATCCTCTAAATCAATATTCATTGATGAAGCACCACTTAAGGGTATCAATAAATCCTTATAACTTCTTATATTTACAATATCATATAATGACGTTGTCCTTACTAAGACACCCTGATTCACAGGTTTGTATTTTAAATGCAAAACAGATTCAAAAATAACAAATTGATAATAAGGCAATGATGTTAAAACGACATCAACAGGTTCATGACTTAATTTTAAGACTTTCTTTTTATGTGGTTGATTCTTCAACAATAATGGATGAAGTCTTTTTAACTGTGCTTGAACATGCTTTGTTTCTTTATCTTCACTATTCAATAATTGATGTTGTATATATTTTAGTTCATGAATATGTTCATGACAATCCTGCATACTCATTCCCTTCAAATAAGCTTCCTTCACATACTCCGTTTTTTCTTGGAGATAAGCATGAAAAAGAACATCAAAAACATTTGAATAATATCCTAATAAAGATGCACTGTTTTTTCTCACTTTTGGATCCTCATGAGTTAATAACTCAATAAGTTTGTCTTTTAACTCAAGATCAGATTTTATCTTTTGTGCAACATGAATATCGTTTTTTAATTCAATTAAAGATTCTCTGATATTCTCATTATTTTTTATACCTCTTATCAAATCCATAAATCAGTTCCCCCATATTCCATTAAATAAAATTATAACATATTTCTTTGACTTATCCAATCAATTTTAGGGAGTGTTACATAAAATGATAGTATTTCTAACATATTTATATACATTTCTTTTTCTTCTTCCATGTGTTGAAAATATGTTTGAATTTTTTGAGGATTTAATCTTTGGCATAGCAAATCATCAAAAAAGGAAGAAGGATATAAAACTCTTGCATAAATATAAATAATTTCATAAACATCATAGTATTGCATTTCTAATAATTCTTGAACTTGCTGATATGTGATAAAGTGACTCTGTAAAAGACACACAAGTTCTCTTGCTCGAGAGGAAATAGTATAATTTTTGGGATTCAAAAGCTCATAAACATTATTTTCAACTGGATGAGTTAATGATAAAGACAAAGGTACAGAAGCATTTTGATCAATAGATAAAATCTCATTTAAAACACAGATACTATTTTCTCCAAGACCACAATAATAATAAATTAAAGAAATTAAGTCTTGATCATGTTTAAAACTATAAGCATAGTTTTTCACCATATCTCTTGCACAGTCTATCTTACTAATCCATTGTTCTTTAATATTTATAATTTTCATTTTTTGAAATGTCATTGGCTGCAACGCATAAAATAAATAATTTTGAAAATGAAATGCACTCTTGGTATAACATAGTAAAACAAAATGATGTGAAATGATATCCTGGTTATTATTTTTAACAATATGATAACCTGAACACTGACACTGATACATAAAATAACGATAATATCTATATATATCCAAAAATGTATTGATGCAAGCAACCTCAACAAGGCAATAAAGCTGATCTTGATATACAAAATATCCACGCTCATCAATATGAGCATGTATTCCATAATACATTTCTAAAAGATTTTGCATAATGATTCTTCTTTCTATTAAGAGTAAATAAGTGGAACTTGTCCTTGAAAAATTTCTAATAAAACTGGGATTGTAATTGTATGTGTATGATATTGTTCAAAAAATGGATAAACCATTGTTAAATTCATATGGACTTCTATAGAAAGTTCTACCATGACATGATTCACTCCATAATTTTGAATATTTTTCACAACAGAGCTTCCAACACTTGAAAGATGTCTATATTTAATAGGAATTTGAGGTGTACAAAAAGGAATCACTGGTAAATGAAAAAGAGTTGTTATTGGGACTCTTGATATAATTCCTGTTTGACTGACTGTTTCTAATCGTTTTTGATAAAAACTATCATCCTGACGATGATAATTTCCTTCTTCTAAAAGAGCATATGTCTGCTCAATATCTAAAACAATCTTTGAAGCAAGCTGATTGACTTTGACCATATCAAAATCTATAAGTTCAATCTCATTATTATCTCCTCTTTTCATAATAACAAGTTCATCAAACTGTGATTCACTTGTAAAGTAACAATGAGAAATAATCAATTGATTAAAACGTTCAATTTCCATCTTTCCATATTCTTTTAAAACAGGAATAGAATGAACATATCCAAATGAGCTCACCAATAAAACAAGACATAGACTTATAAAAATAATGATCAATCCTTTTTTCATCATCTTCACCAAGACATTATATGTAAAAAAGAGATGAAAAATAACAAAAAAAGACAACTATCATTAACGATAGTCATCTTCTTTATATGTTATGATTTCATCTAAAGGAATATCAAAATCATCATAATCAATATGTTCGACATATTGATAAGAAAAAGCCAAACCCAACTTGTATCCACAAAAATCATTTTGAAAATATTTATCATAATATCCTTTACCATAGCCAACACGATAGCATTTTTGATCATAAGCTAGCAAAGGAACAATCATAAGATCAATATCTTTTGGATCAGTAACTTGACAGCCAATAGGCTCTAAAACATGAAAATGTCCTGGTTTTAAATCATTCATATCATGAATATCATAAAAATGCATGATATCACCTTGAACCTTTGGTACACAAACACGATGTGTTTGAAGTGCTTTTTGAATCAACAATAAAGTAGAAACTTCTTGAGGTAAAGAGACATAAATTCCAATTGTTTTTGACTTGAGAAATAATGGATGCCTCAAAACCTGATTCATAATATTTTCATTTTCTACCATTTGTTGTTGAGATGGAAATTGCTGTCTGAGTTGCTTTATCAAAGAACGAATAGTCGCTTTATCCAATACTTTCTTCTCCCATATCTAAACGAATCAATTGATTTAATTCAACAGCATATTCCATTGGAAGCTCTCTTGAAAATGGTTCAATAAATCCCATCACAATCATCTCTGTTGCCTGCTGTTTTGTTAATCCTCTGCTCATTAAATAAAATAACTGATCTTCTGAAACTTTAGAAACCGTTGCTTCATGTTCAATAAGAGAATCGTTATTTAACATCATATTTGTTGGAACAGTATCACTTGTAGAGAGTTCATCTAATATCAATGTATCACACTCTACCTTACTTTTTGAATTTGTAGCATTTTTATTATGCCTCACAAGCCCGCGATAATTCACCTTTCCCCCACGACGAGAAATGGATTTCGAAATGATTTGGCTTGAAGTGTTTTTTGCCAAATGAATCATCTTAGAACCAGAATCTAAAATTTGACATTCATCAGCAACAGCAATTGTTATACATGTTCCTTTTGCACCTTCACCTGCCAAAAGACATGTTGGATATTTCATAGTGACAAGTGAACCAATATTACCATCAACCCACTCCATAGAACCATTTTTAAAAACTTTTGCTCTTTGAGTCACAAGGTTGTAAATGTTTTTTGACCAGTTTTGAATTGTTGTATAACGACACTTTGCTCCTTCTAAAACAACAATTTCAACAACTCCAGCATGTAAAGAATCTTTAGAATAACTTGGAGCAGTACATCCTTCTACATAATGAATATCTGAACCTTCATCAACAATAATCAAAGTTCTTTCAAACTGTGCCATTCTTTCAGAATTAATTCTAAAATAAGATTGTAATGGTTTTTCTAAAGTCACACCTTTAGGCACATAAATAAATGATCCACCTGACCAGACAGCACCATTCAAGGCTGAAAACTTATTATCATAATAAGGAATAACAGTATCAAAATACTTCTTAAAAATCTCAGGATACTCTCTCAAACCACTATCTATATCTAAAAAAATAACACCTTTTTCTTTCACTTCTTCTAACATGTTGTGATAAACAACTTCTGATTCATATTGTGCTGAAGCTCCAGCTAAAAAATGCTGTTCTGCTTCAGGAATCCCTAACTTATTAAAGGTTTCTTTAATTGTTTCAGGAACTTCTTCCCATTTATCAGTCAAATTATCACTAGGTCGATTATAATAAACATATTCGTCAAAATTCATTTGACTTAAATCAACACCCCATGAAGGCATTGGTTTTTCTAAGAAACATTTCAATGATTTCAAACGATATTCCAGCATCCATTCAGGTTCATTCTTAATTCTTGAAATCTCTCTGACAATATCTTCATTTAACCCTTTAGGTGTTTTAAAAACTGAAACATCTTCATCTATAAAATCATATTCTGCATGATTTGTAGGAATATTTTCTTTATCAATAGCCATATTATTCCTCACTTTCTTCCATCAGTTTTATAAGTCCATTCCATCCTAGTGTTGCACATTTGATACGATTGGCTTGTTTGTGTGTGTTTTTAAAAGCAATCGCTTCTTCTAAAAGTTCTTCATCATAATCTTTTTCATAAATCATATTCATATAATTATCAATAATTTTTTGAGCTTCTTCCTTCGTTTTTCCAATGACAAGTTCACTCATAATAGATGTTGATGCTGTACATATTGCACAAGCTTCTCCATCGTATCTCAAATCTTCAATGATATCACCATCAAATTTCACTTGAATATCCAAGTTATCTATGCATGTTTCAGAATTCATATTGACTTTTTGATAAGTATCATCTTGAACCAGTCCTCTATGGCGAGGATTTTGATAATGATCCATGATAATTTGTCTTAATATTTGTGGATTATCCAAAGAATGCATCTAAAAAGTCATCCCCTTTCTTACATACTTCTATAAATCTATCTATTTCTTCAAATGTGTTATAGAAATAGAAAGATACTCTTAATGTTGAAGTTACCTCTAAAAAATCATCTAATATTTTGGCACAATGTTGCCCTGCTCTTACAGCAATGCCATAAGTATTAAACAAACTCGCAGCATCTTGTGAAAAAACACCTTTTATATTAAAAGCAATTGCTCCAAGTGATGATTCATTATATATTTCTACATTTTCTATCTTTTTCATTTCTTGTATACAATAATTTCTCAGCTGTAATTCATGTTGGCGAATATTTTCCATCCCAATAGCTTCAATATATTGAATAGCAGCCCCTAGTCCTATAGCACCTTCAATATGCGGAGTTCCAGCTTCAAATTTATAGGGTGGATTTTTTAAAGTGACAACACCACAACTGTTATATCTTGTATTTGATCCTCCACCTAAACGTGTTGGTTTCATTTCACATAATAAATCATATTTACCATACATGACCCCAATACCTGTAGGTCCACACATTTTATGACCAGAAAAAGCAAGAAAATCTATATCTGATTGTTGAACATCAGTACGTTGATGAGGAACACTTTGCGCTCCATCAACAACAACGATAATTCCTTGGCTATGAGCATAGGCACAAATCTCTTGAATAGGTGCATCAAAACCTAAAACATTTGTCACTTGAGCAATAGAAATAATCTTTGTCTTTGAAGTGATTGCCTTTTTCACATTGTCAAGTGTTAATGTCCCTCTTTCATCAAGATCAATATAACGAACAATAGATTGCGTTTGTGCAGCAACATCAAACCATGGTAATGTATTAGATGCATGTTCCGCAACAGTCAATAAGATTTCATCCCCTTGATGTAAATGCGTTAATCCATAGCCATAAGCAATCATATTTAAGGCATCTGTTGAGCCAGATGTAAAAACAATTTCTTCAGCCCTTTTTGCATGAATAAAATTTTGTATAATACGTCTTGCTTCTTCATATTTTTCATCGACTTCATGAGATAAATCATAATCTCCTCGATGAGCATTGCCTGAATAACAGCTCAAATACTCACAAACACTATCAATTACACACTGAGGTTTTAAAGTTGTTGCACCATTATCTAGATAAGCCAAAGGATGTCCATGCATTTTTTTGCCATTAAGCATAGGAAAATCCTTACGAATTTTTTGAACATCTAACATATCACGCACCTACCTTTGATAAGGCTGTTTCAAAGCGTTCTTTAATCATTTTATTATCTATCACAGCAATAACAGGCTTTAAATAACCATATGTAATCAAATGCATAGCTTGTTTTTTTGTAAGACCTCTGCTTTGTAAATAATAAAGATGCTCTTCATCCATCTTTCCAACAGCAGCTGCATGTGATGCCTTCACATCATATTCATCAATATATAAATAAGGATTAGCTTGAGCAACACATTTTTCATCGAAAACCATAATTTTATTCGTTTGATGGCTAGCAGAACCATGCTGTCCTTTTGTGATAGATCCTACTCCATCAATAATCAGTTTACCTTCATCTTTCACAACACCATAATTATCCATTTGACCATATGTCAAAGGACAACAATGTTGAATAAAGACTTCATAATGCTTGCTTTCTTTTTTCTTAGAAAGAACTGCCATTCTGACTTTTGCTTGTGCACCTTCTCCTTGAAGATAATAATGATATTTTCCATCATAACATCCATCAGACAACTCTGCATAGCCACATTGGCATAATGCATCATTTTGCAAAAAGACTTCTTCTTTCACATAAATATCTTCTTCGTTAGAAGAGTCATTCTCACTAAAGATATGAAGCATAGCACTCTCTTGCACATATATTTTCTTTTGAAAATGAGAATGATTTTCAAAGATTTTTGTTTCAATCATTTGTACTTCAACATGTTCTTTTATAACTATATTAATATCCATTGACTCATTTTGATCTAAAAGATAAACAAATTGTATTTCTACAGGCTTTTGATTTTGAAAACAAATTGTATGATTTTCAAAATCAACACCTTCAGGAAGATTCGCTTTTATGCATTGTCCATTATATACAACACAATAGAAAGAACTACTTAAGACATAATTATCCATGATATGAATTGTCCTTCCTTCCACAATTTTCTAAAATAATTGGTTTTCTTTCTTCTTGGCTTTCTAATTCATAACCTAATTCTTTTATCCATTCATAACCTTCTTGATCAATTTTTTCAATCAACTCATAGCCACCACTCATCACAACCTGACCTTTTATCAAAACATGAACATGTGTTGGTGGAACAAGTTCAAAAAGTCTTTCGTAATGTGAAACCATTACACATCCAAAATGATCATTTCTCATAGAATTAATGGCTTCACTCACAACACGTAATGCATCAACATCTAATCCTGAATCAATCTCATCTAATAAAGCAAAGCGTGGCTGTAATAATTTCATTTGCAAAATTTCATTACGTTTCTTTTCTCCACCAGAAAATCCTTCATTCAAATAACGATGTGCCAAATTTTCATCCATATCTAATTCTGCTATATTCTTATCTAATGCACGAATAAATTGAAACAAAGAAATTGGTTTTTCTAAACGAGCATTCATTGCTGCCTTTAAAAAATCTGAATTTGTAATTCCTGGTATTTCCTGAGGATATTGCATTCCTAAAAATAAACCTGCACGTGATCTCTCATCAACACTCATTGCTAAAACATCTTGCCCATCAAGCTCTATACTTCCTTGTGTAACACGGTATTTAGGATGTCCCATAATTGCTGATAAAAGCGTAGACTTCCCATTACCATTTGGTCCCATAATTGCATGAACCTCTCCAGTTTGAATTGTTAAATCAATCCCTTTTAAAATTTCTTTTTCTCCTACTTCAACATGTAAATCTTTAATCACTAAAGTTGACATAAAATACGCCCCTTTCGAACATATATTTTACGTAAAATTATCACAATTGACAAGTAATACGATAATAAATTTATTATACCCATATCTTTTTATTTCAAAAAGAAAAACTCTATAGATTTCTCTATAGAGTTCTGCTTAACAAATCCCACAAATGATAACTAATAAAATGAATAAAACAAGAATTAAAGTAAAAGATCCTTGATGTGCTAACATATTCTTTCCCTCCTTTTTAACAAACATGCATACACAATAATATTAACAAAATAAAAAGAACAAGATTCAACGCATGACAATCATGCTTTTTCTCATGACTCATTTTAAGCCCTCCTTCTATGCACATTATATAATATGGTGAAATATCAGTAAATTTTGTGTAATAGCCTACAAAAGTTGAAAAAATCTTGATATCGTGTATAATAGAAGTGTTAAAATCAAGGAGGTTTATATGAAACAAAAAAAATGGATGGGACTTATCATGGCAAGTCTACTTGTCTTAAGTGGATGTTCATCTACTGTAAGTAAAGATGGTAAAGATGTTATAGCTTCTATTGATGAAATGGATTATCTTGCTGATGATATGTATAATGAACTTTCAAAAACTGCTGCTGGAAAAAGTTTATTATTTTCATATGTTCTAGATGAACTCATTAAAGCTAATTTTCCAGTCAATGATGCAATGAAAAAGAATGCTGATGATATTATCACAAATATTGAAACCAATTATAAAAATCAGTATGGTGATGAAGCTCAGGAGCAATTAGAAAATGCTTTGGCTTCTAGTGGATATGCTAGTATGGATGCTTATAGGGAAGCGATGATTTATTCATTACAATATGCTGAATTTATGAAAAAATATGTCAAAGATCATTATGATGAGGTTTTTGAAGATTATTACAAGCAAGAAAAGCCTCGTTATTTAAGCTTAATTAAAGTTGCTATGAGTGATCCTGAAAATCCAACAGAAGAAGAAAGTGAAAAATTGAAAGAAATTGAGACACTACTTAAAACTGACAAAACATTTGCAGATATTGCTTCTCAATATTCTGATGATACTACCAAAACTTCTAAAGGACAATTAGGTATTGTTGATTCTACATTACAATTATCTAACTCATATGGTAGTGATGTCCAAAAAATAGCTTTATCTTTAAAAGAAGGAGAAGTTTCTCAATCTATTAAAGGAAGTGATGGATATTATATTCTTTATTGTTCAAGTATGGATAAGGAAACAATGAAAAAAGAACTTCAAACTGTTGATGTTGATTCTCCTTTACTTGTTTATGATGAATATATGATTTATCTTGTCTTCAATACTTATGAATTAAAATACAATGATGAAGATATTGAAAAACAAATCAAAGAAACTGTTGAGGAATCATTAAAGAAAAGAACTGAAGCAAGAGGAGGAAAATCATAATGAAAAAAAGAAATATAATCATTGGTGGTAGTCTTCTTGTTGTTATTATTGTATGTTGTGTTTTTTATGTATTGACTGGAAATAAGAGTGCATATCAAGTCAAAATATCTCAAGGAAATGATACTCTTGTCAGTGGTAGTGGTATAGATATTTCTAAACAAGATTATTTTGAAGCTTTATTAGATCGCTATGGTGGTAATGAAGTTTTAAATAATGCCTTATTTACAATTGCTGAAAAAGAATTAAGTAAAGAGGAAATCGACAAAAGAGTTGATGAACTTGTTGAAACATATACAAAAAATGTTGCAAATGGTGATTTAGAAAGTTATGCAAAGAATCTTGGATATGAATCTAAAGAAGAGTATATTGATGAAATGATTGTGACTTCTGCAAAGCAAGAGCTTTTAAGAGAAAAATACTTAAAAGAAAATCTTGATCAATGCATCAAAGATTATCAAGTGACAAGTTTTAAAAAGATTGCTGTTGATAAAGAATCTACTGCTCTTGAAATCATTAAAGAAATAAAAAGTGTAGAAGATTTTGATAAGAAGATGGAAGAATATAAATCAACTTCAGAAGATGCTGGACTTGTAACAAAGGAATCATCTGGATTAGATCAAAATTTAAAAACTGCTTTAGAAAAAATCAGTCAAACAGATAAAGATGGTGTTTATTCAGAAGCTGTCTTATTAAGTGATGGAACTTATGCTGTACTTTATGTTTATAATACTGATCATAAAAACACTGATGATATTATTAGTGCTTTATCTTCTATTTCTTCTTTACAAGAAAAAGTTGAAGGTATTTATTTAAAGAAATATCATTTTGATGTTCATGATCAAAAACTAAAAGAAATCATTCAAGGAATATCTGATCAATATTTAGAATAAGGGATTCCCTTATTCTTTTTTAATAAAATATAAAGGAGATAAAAACGATGGATAATTGTATTTTTTGTAAAATTGGGAATCATGATATTCCTGGAAAAATCATTTATGAAGATGATGTATGTATTGCCTTTTTGGACTTAAGTCAAGCAACTGATGGGCATACTCTTGTTATTCCAAAGCAACATTTTGAACATATTTTAGAAGTTGATGATGAAACTTTAGCTCATGTGATGAAAGTTGTTAAAAAAGTTGCTTTACATATTCAAAACAAAATGAATGCGAAAGGATTTAATATCATTACAAATATGAATGAGGTTGCTGGTCAAACT
>CATOPA010000004.1 GCA_951801965.1 uncultured Erysipelotrichaceae bacterium
TCATTTGCATAATTTAATAAAATAGACAATGATAAAAGTATGTTCATAACAACAAATGATAACAAAGATAAGAGAATATCTAATACATTTTGTAATGATATTGACATCATGGCGAGAATCAAAATATCACTCACAATAAACAAAATAATGTTTTTCTTTAAAAGCATCAAATCACTTCTTAAAAGACCACAATAAATCATCTTTAATTTCTGATTAATCCATTTTATTTGAATATTTTCATTAAGCCACGGAATAAAAACACGATGAATACTTAAATATAATCCAATCATGCCAATAATTGAATAAAAAAGAAGACTACTCAAATCATCTTTACTCATATAGAAAAGAAGAACGGGTCCAATAAACAAAAGAAGACTTATTATCTTTACAGCATGTATAGGAATATTGAATTTATATAAAGTAGGTATTTTTAATACTATCTTTGTATGTTCATTGTCTAATAATGTTTTTATAGAACAACGATATGTATATCCTAAATTCAAAATTGTACACCATATGATTTCAAACCCTAAAATAATAGTAGTCGATATCATTGCATCTAAACGTATAGATATATAGCCTTGTGAATGTAACACATTGATTAAAACCTCATTGATGAAAGGAATGGCTGCCAGTGAACAAAATATACCTATTGGTATTGCAAATATAAAGAGTATAAAAGTTTGAAATAAAAGATACTGAACGATTTGTAAATAAGTTCCACCACTCATCAACATCACAGCAATTGCTTTTGATTTCTTTTTGACATAAAAATCATTTGCAAAGAAAATAACAATCATACAAATAACCAAAACAATAATAGTAAGATTTGTAGCCATATTTTTTTGACTATGAATAAAAGTAACGCCTACCATATCAGAATAAGAAAGATGAAAGAATAAAAACATGAACATTGATGTTAAAACAAACGTAAACCAATAAAATAATGATCTTGAAAAATCATTTTTTATAGATTGAATAGCTGATAAAATCATTTATTTTGAAATAAGCTTCTTAGATTCAGAAGAATTCAATTCAACAATTTTTTGAAAAAAATCTTCTTGATTTAATAGTTCACGTTTTATTGTTTCTTGAATTTTTCCATCTTTAATATAGATAAGACGAGAAGAATAAGAAGCAATCATTGGGTCATGAGTCACCATAATAATTGTAACTCCTTGTTCATTTAAGTATTTAAAAATATTTAAAAGTTCTTGTGAATTAGCACTATCTAAATTTCCAGTTGGTTCATCAGCAATAATCATCTTTGGTCTTGCAATTAATGCACGACATATTGCAGCCCTTTGCTTTTGTCCACCAGAGCATTCATATGGATACTTTTTTAAAAGTTCAAAGATATTCATCTTTTTTGCTATATCTTCAACTCTTTGATGAATTTCTTCTCTTTTTATTTTTGCTAAGGACAATGGCATTGCAATATTCTCATAAAGTGTATGTGTATCAAGTAAATGGAAGTCTTGAAAAACAAAACCAAGATTTTTATATCTAAATCTACCAATTTCATTAGCTGACATTGTTTTCACTTCAACACCATCTATATAAACCAAACCTGAAGTTGGCATATCTATTGTTGATATATTATTAATAAAGGTTGATTTTCCACTTCCACTCGGTCCCATAATACATATGAATTCTCCCTCTCTCACCTCAAAATCAATATCATGAAGTGCTTCAAATTCATTTTGTGTATGTAAACCATAAACTTTTTTTAATTTTTTGACTTGCAAAATTATATCTTCCATCTTCTCATCTCTTTTCATATAAAAAGTATAACAGGGAATATTAAAAAGGTAAACGATAATATTTACCTTTTTATTTAGAGCAATATGTTCTAAATAACTTAAGAACGAATTGCTCTAATTATAATAGATTTGAGGTGATCATTTTGAAACTAAAAAAATTAAAAGATCTTCGTGAAGACCATGACTATACTCAAGCAGAAGTTGCCAAAATGGTCAACATTACACAACGTTCTTACTCTCACTATGAAAATGGTGAAAGAAGTATCCCTTTAGAAGTCCTTGGTAGACTTGCTGATTTGTATAATGTTTCTGTTGATTATATCATGGATAGAGAAACAAAATAGCTTTTATATGCACACAAATTTACTCTCATACTCTTCTTTTTTCTTGATAAATTCTTGGGACAATTTCTTCATTTCTTTATAATAAATACTGTCTAAATAGACAAGACTCAAAATTCTAATTGCAACCAATACCAAGTCAATAATAACTGGTATAACAAAAACAATCAAATATAAATGACCCCACAATAAAAGAGTAGACATAGATAAACTAAAAACAATAAAACTCACACCAAAAAGCTGTTCTATATATGCTTCATTGATACAATCACACCAAAATTTTCTAAACCCATCAAATCTCTTCATTGATAAAAGATTCTGATAAACAAATGTTGTCTTTTCATAAACATCAGGATAATATCTTTCATCCCAACTTGTAATATACACAGTTTCTGTTTTATTAACAGCCTCTGAAAAATGTTTAACCATTTTTTTATAAAGACAAACATTATTTTTTATATTTTCACTGTCTGTAAAAATAAAATTCTTCATTCTTTCTAATAAAGTCTTTATAGCTTCATCCTCCTTTTCCTATCTCTCAATATTATTTTAGAGCAATTTGTTCTAAAAAACAATAGAACAATTCGTACTAATTATAATATTTTTGAGGTGATGAGAATGCTATTAAAAAGACTCATTGATTTGCGTGAAAGTCAAAACTTAAAGCAAAAAGAAATTGCTGCTTTTATTAATATCAGTACCCGCTCATATTCTCACTATGAAAGAGGTGATAGGAGTATTCCCTTGGAAATACTTATTCGTCTTGCTGATTTCTATGATGTCTCTCTTGATTATATCGTTGGTAGAAAAGACAAATAACTTTCATGAATATATTATCATAATATTTGCTTATTGTAAATACATTTATTTTCAATAAGCAATTTTTAATACCTACTTACCATATTTTAACTTAATAATGATTTTTTAAGGTCCATTATTTTAAAATTGCCTAAAAAAAGAATATTATCTTTTTATAATTTCAGATAATATTCCTTCCATATTGAATTATAATGTTTGTTCTGTTCTTCCAATAATATCATCTTGTGTTGCTTTTGATAAAACATTAAAGAAAGCTGAATAACCTGCAACCCTTACAATGAGATCTTTATGCTTCTCTGGATGCTTTTGGGCATCTATCAATGTATCACGAGAAACAACATTGTATTGAACATGGTATCCATCTAATCTATTGAAAAATGTTTTAATCAGCATTTCTAATTTCTCTATATTTTCTTTGCGAGATAACATTTGTGGTGTCACTTTTTGATTCAACAAAACTCCACCAGTAATTTCATGAGTAGGTAACTTAGAGACTGACTTAAAGACTGCTGTTGGACCACTCTTATCCATAGAATGTACTGGTGAGCATCCTTCAGCAAGTGGTGTTCGCGCTTTACGTCCATCTGGTGTTGCCATTGTTGTCATTCCTTGTCCGACATTTGCTGAAATAGATGATGTACCACCATAACGAATACCTCCAATAGGTCCTCTTTGGTGGCGAGTATTTGGATATTTTTTAATTTCATCAAGATAAACTTGATAGACATCAACAACCAACTGATCTACATAATCATTATCATTCCCATACTTTGGTGCTTCATGAATAAGCATGTGTTGAATGCGTTGAGATTCAACACTTGAAAAATCATCAAGCATAGCATTCCACAATTGTTGAGGTGTTATCTTCTTTTCTTCATAAACAAGCTTTTTGATAGCAGCTAAACTATCTGCCATATTTGCTATACCAACTTGAAGACCAGAAATAAAGTCGTATATTGCGCCACCTTCTTTAAGTGTCTTTCCTCTGCCAATACAATCTTGTGTTAATGCTGAGCATAAAATATCTGGAACTTCTCTTTCTAATGCTAAATCAATAGCATTTTCAACAATAACACTCATTCGTGTTAAATGTCGGATTGCTTTTTCTATTGCTTGTGATAACTCTTCATATGACTTCATATCTTTA
Source organism: uncultured Erysipelotrichaceae bacterium (assembly GCA_951801965.1). Classification (GTDB taxonomy): domain Bacteria; phylum Bacillota_I; class Bacilli_A; order Erysipelotrichales; family Coprobacillaceae; genus CATOPA01. The sequence continues at coordinate 4,071 of CATOPA010000004.1, forward strand.
AAGTAGCCATTTCCATCAAAGAACTTTTTCCCACTTGTCATATCCACACCATTATTCATGACCATTAATAAGATTCTAGGGAAGTTCATATAACTCATACCAGTACATCTATATCCCCACTTCCCAGGAACTGCTGTTTCAACACATCCTATAGCCGAATAATTATAAGCGTCTTCTTCTTTTACACCTTTTTCAATAAATGATGGAATAATAACCTCATCAGAATTAAATGCAGGCATTCCTGTTCCTAGTTTCATAACTTCTATAGCTTCGTCCAAGAATTTTTTAGGCATGTTTTTATGATATCTTACTGTTAAATTAGGCTGTGGAAGTCTTGTTTGAGCAACTGATTTTAAAACTAAATATGATAATTCATTTGTTGCATCTTTTTTATCTGGTGTTTGTCCACCAATCGTTACATTTTGATACATTGGACTTCCAGCACTACTTAATGTATGTGATTGACTACGCACCTTATTAATTGTTAATGTTTTGATCCATAAATTATTTAAAATATCTATAACTTCATCATCATTAATTATTCCGTTTTCTTTATCATGTTTATAATAAGGATATATATATTGATCAAAACGCCCATATGATAAAGAATGACCATTAGATTCAATTTGCAAAATTAATTGTATAAACCACGTTGATTGAACTGCTTCTAAAAAACTTTCAGCTGGATAATAAGGGACTTTTTTACAAATACGACTGATTTCTAATAACTCTTTTTTTCTCTTATCATCAGCTTGATCAGCCATTTCTTTCGCTAACAAAGAAAAGCGTTCAGCATAAGTCTTCACTGCCTCAATAACAATCAGTACAGCTTTATAAAACTGATACTTATCAATATTTTCTGCCACACAAAGATCTAATTCAGACTTCAATTGAAGAACTCTTTCTTCATAACCTTTTAATCCTTTTTCTAAAACCTGTTGATAATCAACAGCAAGATGCGCATCTCCTGAATTTAATTTTCCTTCCATACCAAAAAATCCAGTTTCCATATAAACACTCACTTCATCAGGCAGCAATGCACCTCCCTTACTCCTTAAATTATTATTTTCCCAAAAAGGTGCAATACTTCTAAGCTCTTCTTTTGTCTTCTCAGTAATATAAAAAACATCTCCATCTCTTTTTTCAAACAAATCCAATTCATTCATGACAAATTCTAAAGTATATTCAGGAAATATAGGTGCATCTCGAGGTGATGATGCTTGGTTACCAACAATCAAAGTTTCATCCTCAATATAAATAGACATCTTTTCCAAAACATTCTTCAACATCAAAGCACGTTTCATGACAACTGGCTGATCTTGATAGTTCTTGTATGCCTCTGTTACAAGCAATGCACGTTGTGCATCAATAAATGGTTTTTTATTTAATACTTTTTCTCTAAATTGATTCATTCTTGGTGATATTTTTCCAAAGTGTCCTGTGTTTTCCATAGTTTTCTCCTATCTATTTCATTTGAAATAAAAATATATTTCATTTATACATATATTATATAATATTTTATATTAAAATCAATTATTTTTCATAAAAAGTTTATTTTACTTTCATTTGAAACATATTTACTTTCATATTTAACTATGATAAGATATGATTAAAGCAAAGGAGATAATCTATGAGTCAAGGAATCATATTTAATATTCAAAAATTTAGTCTTCACGATGGTCCTGGAATTAGGACAACTGTTTTTTTTAAAGGATGTCCTTTAAAATGTCAATGGTGTGCAAATCCAGAATCACAACTCAAAAGGATACAAATTTTACATGATCAAAAAAAGTGTGTTCATTGTTTATCATGTTTACAGGCATGTCCTCATCAAGCAATAAAATTTATTGGTGATCATATTCAATTTCATGACTGTCATGGTTGCCTTCAATGTCTTCAACATTGTCCACAAAATGCGCTCTCTTTTGAAGGAGAATACAAAAGTGTTCAAGAGGTTGTAGATATTTGTTTACAAGATCAAGATTTTTATGAAGAATCGCATGGTGGTGTGACTTTTTCTGGTGGAGAAGCCATGAGTCAACCTGATTTTGCTAAGGAACTTGTTTATGCCTTAAAGAAACATCATCTTCATGTTGCCATTGAAACAACTGGATATGCTAAAGAAGAGATTTTTTGTGAGTTAGCACCTCTGTTTGATTTGTTATTGTTTGATGTTAAGCATTATGATACACAAAAACATTATGAAGGAACAGGTGTATATCATGAACTTATTATAAAAAATTTAAAATGGGCTATTGCTCATCACATTGAAGTCCTTGTCAGAATTCCTGTGATTCCTGGATTTAATGCAGCTATAGAAGATGCTTATGGCTTTGCGGACTTATTAAAAAACCTTCACATTTCAAAAGTTCAGCTTTTACCTTTTCACCAATTTGGCGAAAAAAAATATGAACTTCTTCATAAGGATTATGCTTATAAAAATAAAAAAGCCCTCTATCCAGAGGACCTTAAAGATTATCAGCAGATATTTATAAATAAAGGTCTTGATTGTTTCTTTTAAAGTCATCAAGACTTTTATTTTATTTTTTTAACTTGCACGTTTTTCTCTTGTAAATAAACCTCACATTCATAAGGAATACCTTCATCAGTAATCACTTGTGAAATCATTTGTGTTGGTAATAAATTAACTAATCCAACATGATTAAATTTACTAGACTCACTCACAACAATGACATTTCGTGACTGTTTTGCCATATCTCTTACTGTTTGAGCCCTCATAAAATCATTTCCAGTAAATCCAGATTCAATAGAAAATCCGTCTGTTCCTATAAAAAACTTATCTACAAAGAAATTTTCTACACACTTTCTTGTCATAGGTCCAACCATAACCTGAGATTCATTTTGATACTCTCCACCCAAAAGAATCACTTTGACTTTTTCTTTACATACAAAATTAGCAATAAAGGCTGAATTCGTGATAATCGTGATATCTTTTTTTGTCTGTGCTATTTCTAATGCTAGCAAAGCACAGCAAGAGCCAGATTCAATCATCATTGTTTCTCCATCTTCTATAAGCATGGATGCCATTTTTGCAAGATGTAATTTCATATCATAATGATAAGCAAGTCTATTATTCATATTATCACTTGATTTTAATGCCGCAAATCCATGTTCTCTTTTAATTAATTCTTTACTTTCTAGATAATCTAAATCTTTTCTAATTGTTACTTGAGATACCTCAAGCATCGAAGAAAGTTTAGCAACTTCTACCTTTTTTTGTTCTGTTAATATTTCTAATATTTTTGTATGTCTTTGTGCAATTTTCATTGTATCATCTCTTTTCATTTACTACATTATCACACAGATATTCTAAATGCAACGAAAAATTCTTTTAAGTAAATGTGTTTTTCTACCATTAAAAAAGAGAAGCATTTTATATTTTACTTCCCTTTTTATGTTTGTAATCTTCAAATAAACTTTGAGAGTGATGACATAATGAATTCCCACAGCCTTCACAATGTCCACCACATGATGATTTTCCTTCTTTTTTATCACGAATCATTGTACGTAAAGAACAGGCAACAATCCCTATCACAATAAAAAGTACAATTGCTGTTGAAAAATTCATAATTCTCCCTCCTCGTTTTCATCAAAAATCCATTTCCACTTTCTCAAGATGAAATGTTGGTCTTATGAGTAAGTATATCATAGCTATGAATAAAACAATAGCAATGATTGTCCAAATATTAAAAATTCCATAAAAAATAGCATTACCAATCTGATAAATAATCAATGCAACAACATATGCAAATAAGCATTGATAAGCAATTGCAAAGATTGTCCATTTTGTATTGTTCATTTCTCTTTTTATTGCTCCTATTGCAGCAAAACAAGGAGCACACAATAAATTAAATACTAAAAAGGAATATGCAGATAAAGGTGTAAAACTCATTGCTAGAGTCTTCCATATTTCGTCACCATTTTCAGCGACTTCGATAAATCCATACAATTGTCCAAGTGTTTGAACAACGTTTTCTTTTGCAACCAAACCTGTTATAGAAGCAACTGCAGCTTTCCAATGACCCCAACCCAATGGTGTAAATACCCAAGCAAAAGTCTGTCCAATCTTACTTAAAAAACTATTCTCCATACTTTCAACCATAACAAAGTTCCCATCTTCTAAACCAAAAGTATTTAAAAACCAAATAACAATTGCAGAAATCAAAATAACAGTCCCTGCTTTTTTAATAAAAGAGTATCCTCTTTCCCACATACTTCTAAATACATTGACAACTCTTGGCATATGATATGCTGGCATTTCCATGACAAATGGTGCTGGATTGCCAGCAAATATTTTTGTTTTTTTCAAAATAACACCAGAAACAATGATTGCTAAAACGCCAACAAAATAAGCACTAGGAGCAACCCATGCAGACCCATTAAATAATGCTCCTGCAATTAACCCAATAATTGGTAGCTTAGCAGAGCAAGGAATGAATGTTGTTGTCATAATTGTCATTTTACGGTCTCTATCGCTCTCAATTGTACGACTTGCCATAATAGCAGGTACACCACAGCCACTTCCAATAAGCATTGGAATAAAAGATTTCCCAGATAATCCAAACTTTCTAAAAAGACGATCCATAATAAAAGCAACACGTGCCATATATCCACAATCCTCTAAAATAGCAAGGAATAAAAACAAAACAAGCATTTGTGGAACAAATCCTAAAACAGCACCTACTCCACCAATGATCCCTTCAAGAATAAGACCTTGTAGCCAATCAGCACAACCAATGCTTATTAAGAAATTTTCTATTGCTGGAGGTATAATTTCTCCAAACAAAACATCATTTGTCCAATCTGTCATGGTTGTTCCAACTGTTGTTACTGAAATATAATATACTATAAACATAACAAGTGCAAATATTGGTAAAGCAAGCAAACGATTTGTAACAATTTTATCAATTTTATCTGACATTGTTAATTGTTGAGAATTTGCCCTTATATAATAATTTTTTATAAGAAATGAAATATAATTATATCTTGCATCAGTTATAAAACTCTCACTATCATCACCAAACTTTTCTTCTAATGGTTTAATTACTTCTTCATTTGCAGTCATATTGAATGCTGATAAGATCTGATAATCACGTTCTAATAACTTGATGCTATAAAATAATTGTTTTCCTTCATCTACTTTTTCAGGCAATGTTTGAGATAATTCTTTTAATGCATGATTGATTTCATCATTATAAATATTTCTAACTGCAAAAGGTTGATATGCTATCTTTTTAATCTCACTCATCATCTCTTGAATACCTGTATTCTTCAAAGCTGATATCGCAACAACTGGACATCCTAACTCTTTAGATAGACTCTTATAATTAATCTTATCTCCTCTTTTTTCAATAACATCTACCATATTAATAGCCACAACCACAGGAATTCCTAACTCCAACAATTGTGTAGTTAAGTATAAATTCCTTTCTAAATGAGAACCATCTACAATATTCAAAATAACATCAACTTTTTCATTTAATAAAAACTCACGAGAAACAACTTCCTCTAAAGTATAAGGTGATAATGAATAGATACCAGGTAAATCTGTAATAACAATATCTTTATTTTCTTTATACTTCCCCATTTTTTTCTCTACAGTGACACCTGGCCAGTTCCCTACAAACTGATGAGATCCTGTAAGTGCATTAAAAAGTGTTGTTTTTCCACTATTTGGATTTCCTGCTAACGCAATATTTATTGACATATTTTTCCTCCTTTTATGTTAGCTTACGCTAACTCTTCGTTAAAATTTTAAGCTACTTTTTCAACCTCAATCATTGTAGCTTCTTCTTTTCTTATTGACAATTCATAACCTCTTACAGTCACTTCAATAGGATCACCAAGAGGAGCTAGCTTTCTCACATAAATTTCTACCCCTCTTGTTATACCCATATCCATAATCCTACGTTTTACTGCCCCTTGTCCATTTAATTTCTTCACAATAACACGTTCTTTAACATTGATTTCTTTTAGCGTCATCTTATTCCCTCCTATACAATAATTTTTCTAGCAAGATCAGTAGAAAGTGCAATTCTTGTTCCTTTCATATCCACAATGATATTTCCATTTTGTTTATGAATAATACGTACAACACTTCCTGAAACAAAACCAAGATTTTTTAAATGATGCTTTATTTCATCACTGCCTCCAACTTTTTTAATGATATTCTCTTGATCAATATCTGCTAACAATAATGGCATTGTATTCTCCTTTCTCTTCAATTAGCATAAGCTAACTCATTTTTTTATTAATGATAGTTAGCAATGACTAACCCATGTATAGATTACTCTTTTTTCCATGATTTGTCAATATAAAATATTTTAAAGCATATAAAAAAACCACACCTATTGGCATGGTTAGCACCTGTTTCATAAGGAATTATCATGAAATCATCTTTTAAGACATAATAAGCATCCCAACATTTACGTAGCTGTTTCAAACATACATAGCAGCTTTGTGCTTTCACATCTTGAAGTTTAAATTCTTCATATACACCTTTTGACCTTCTATGATATTTCTCTTTCTAAACTTACTTTAAAAATATCATTGATTCAAAGTTTAAAAAAGCATAATTATCCTCATTATTCCTAAAGTGAATAAATGCAATGGATAAAACCAATAAAAAAACCATTTAGAAAAGTCACTCTTTGAACCAGGTTTTCCATTATACAAATAAACAACAAGTATTCCCCCTATAGCTATACCACACATTCTTCCTAATGAATATAAAAGATTAAAATGGAGAGGTAGAAATTCTATATATTCAATAAATGAAAATAAGCCAAATAATAACATAGCTATTAAAAAAGCTATTTTTAATCTTTTTTGATAATCTTTAGCCCATATAAATAACAATGTAAATAATGGAGCAAACAAAGGCCAGTCAGAAAAAATAGATATGAAAAACATTAAAAAAATCATGAAGCCTTTCAAGAAATGATTTGAAATCCTATCATTAATAACAAGAATAAAAAAGCATATCAATAAAGTCACCATCATATTAAAACCACAAAATGATAAAATACTTTCTCTTGTAAAAGCTAAACAATATGGTAATTCTGAAATCATTGCAAAGATAGCCAATCTTAAACCGTATTTCTTTTTTGAATGTGTATAATAATAACCTTCTACTAAAAAATAGCACATTGTTATCGCAGTTAGATACCCTATATCAATGAATACTTCAGTAATGAATAATCCACGTTTCATAAAAATACTAGCTATATGATTCAAAGACATAGCTAGCATTGCTATAAATTTAATAATATCTCTATTGAAAACTTGATAAGATTCTTTCATCATATTTCCCCTCATGTTTATTTTTTTACTTAATCATAATCTCATTATAATACAAAGATATTTTTTATTCATCACTAAAATTTCTAGTATATTAAACATTCATGAGCTAAGCTTATAATAGCAAAAGGATTAACTTCACTCATTTAAAGAGATTATTTAAAAAAGAAAAAATCATCAAATAGCATCACTATTTTTTGACACTCCACAACAAACATCAAGAAAGAGTTTTTGAAGTTGAGCAACTCTTATATCAAAGCTTTCTTTTGAAATGGCATAACTAAAACAAAGTTCTGGATTATCTTGAGTATCACAAAGTCCAACAAATCCTATTTTTGCATTTGTTTTTACAAGTAAATATTGAGGATCATGATAGAATAAAGTACGATTTGTTAAAAAATCTGTAAAGGTTTCATGTAGACTCACGATAATTATTAAATCATTTGTATGACATTCATATTCTGAAATGCATTCCTCTTCGCTTCCTAAATACACAGGTATCTCACATGGAATACCAAGATAAATAAGTGCTTTTTGATATAATAATAATGAAAATCTATTTCCATCTCCTAATATAATAATTCTATGACATTTTAAAACCTCATTTAATACTTTTTTTACTTCCACAGTTAACTCATTGTGAGGACTTTCTTTATCCTTTTTTAAATCAACCAAAGTATTCATATATTCATTATACATAATTTGTTTAAATCTTCTAAACTGATGAATCTGAAGATGTTTCAAATATCTCATCATAGATGTCTTTGATATGCCTATCTCTTCAATAAATTGATTTAATGTATAATCAGTGATTTTACCTTTCAATTCTAATATTTTTTTACTGATAAGATAATCAACACTTCCTACAGGACTACTGTTTTGTACCATCATGATCTTCCCTATAATCATAGTGTACCTCCTGCTATATATAATTCATAATATCTTGTTTTGATTAAATCTAAGTATAGCAAAAACATATAATGCATTTCATAATAATCATTGTCTGTATCAGTAGATAAGCAATAATCCATTTTTTCATCTACCACTTTATCTTTCGTCATGAAAATTTTTTTATTTGGAGCTTCCAAAACAATCTTTTTAAATACAGCGCCACAACAAGCAAGCAATCTTTTTGTTGCACTACAAATAACAACACAATCATTTTCTTTTGGAATAATCATTTTACCTTCATTGACAGAACTCATAAGAACTGTTTTTCCAAAAATCTTCATATCAACTTGAAAATCAAAAAATAAATTTAACAAAGTTGGTGAACCATATACAATAAGACGCTCACTATTATGAATAAGATGACATATATCTTCCATTTGAGCCATATCTATTTTTCCTTCTTTTAAAGACTCCATAATTGAAATAATTTTATCTTGATTAAAGTTTTCATATCTTTGTAAAAACTGTTCAAACCTTACTGCTTTTTCAAAAGATATTTCTTCCTTAAATTCAGAATATGTTTTACATCCAATCTGCAACAAATATTTTCTTAAATTCAATTGTGATATATTTAATTTTTCTAAGACCTGAGGTAGAGAATATTGTGGAATCTCATTATAGATCTCTAACAATTCTTTAGAAATAAAAACTTCATTATTATCAAAATCAAAAGAATTTGCCATCTTTATTATAAGATCTAAATGTAGTATTGCTGTTATCATAAACCATCACCAAAATAAGTATAACATAATTTTATGAATAATGCATTATCAGACAAAAAAGACAGAAAGGTTTTTATCCTTTCTATCCTTCAATTATTCTGATTCAAATTTTCTTATTCCTAAGTAAACACCAGCACTTAAAAGAGTCATAGTTCCCATAAGAGCAATCATTGAATGATCTCCAGTTTCTACACCTTTATTAACTTGATTTGGCTTTTGATTTGTTTCTTCACTTGGATTGTTATCCACTCCTGGTTTTTCTGGCTGTGGATTTTCTGGTTGTGGTTGAACAATAACTTCTTGTTTCTTTGCTTGTTTAAATAACCAATTCATTGGTGCGCCTTCTTCATTATGATTAAAGACTTTTACCCATGACCAATGTAATAAAGAAGCTCCAAAAGCATTACTAATTCCATCTTCTGCCATTTCATCATCTGACCAAACTGTTAATTTGTTATTCTTTGCTCCTAAGTTCAATAAAGCTTGATACATTGCCTTTGAACTTTCTTCATGACAAGTTGGATCATTTTGTGCATGTGTAAAGTAAATTGGTACTTCTAACAATGCTTTTGTATCAATATCTTTAGATATCATTTGACCTTTTTCTTCACTCCAAGTATATACTACACCTTGGAATGCATTTTCAAAATTACTAACAATTGTCTCAAATGATTCTCTTTGAGCTCTTGCACTTTTTCCTAATGTTGCAAAACTTTGATTATGAACATTAACAATTGGATCCATTGAACAACATGCGATTGCACCAGCAAATAATTCAGGATATTGCATTAAGAATCTCATAGTCGCTCCTCCACCAGAAGATGCTCCAGTCACATAAACTCTATCCTTATCTACTGTTCCTTCTGATATTAATTGTCTAATCAATGCAGCTTGTAATGCATTGTTTTGATCAATTAAAAGTTGTCTATCTGGGGCATTTGCTGTTCCATATGAATAATTTGCATTAGAAACTTGTATCATTAAAACAGCTGTTTCATAACCAGCATCAACCCAAGCTGTCAAACCTTTATTCGCAACTAACGTATCATCAAGTTTTCCTTTATATTCTCCACCACCATGATTCCATACAACAAGTGGTACATTTTTCATTTGTTTTCCTTGAGCATCTTTTGGAACATATAAAGCATATTCTCTTGTCAATCCAGCATATGTAAACTTACCTTTGATTGCATCATCTAAAACTTGTGTTTGAACAACATCAACATCTTCTGCTTTAAATGATAATTCACTATGTTTTGTACAATTCACTTCCCATGCATCTCTTCTAAAAGAAAAATCACTTTTATACTTTCCTGCATAGCAGAATGGTTTAACATCCATAATAATCTTATTTCCATCCAACTTTAAAACAATCCCATCATCTGCATAATCTTGAGCCCAATTTGAAGTTTTAATATCAAATGGAACTGTACTTGAATTATTTACAATATCAAAGTCAGCAGCAGATAAATCTTGAAGCATACTTGCATCTTTCACTTCAATTACAAATTGATAAACTTCTCTTTGTCCATCTCCAACTTGAGTATTGGCAGTAATTTTTGTTACTTCTACATCAGCAGCATAAATGGGCATTAATGACATACCCATTGTCATAAGTAACGTTAGCAATGATAAAACTAAACCTTTTATTTTCATAAATATCCTCCCTTTCAAGAGCATTATATATGAAAACCCTATCAATCAGCCATTTCTATTTATATGACCTTGTATCTTATTTTTGATACTTATCATAAATAAATACACTAAGTACCATAAAAAAGCACTTTTTATTTACATTTAATATAAAAAGGGAGATGGTATATTAGCACTTAACTCTTTATACCACCCTTATTTCTTCTTAATATATTTTAATTATTTTTTATCTACAAACATCTCATGAAAATTATTTATTTTCGAATGCTCTCTTTCTTTTTAAAACTACTGGGATTGCAATGTTTAACATACTCACAGCTGCAATCAATGCATATAATCCTACATGAACATTATCACTTGTCTCTACACTTTCACTTGGTTTATCAGTAGCAGTTTCTCCTTTATCTGTATTAGGATGATCTACTTCTTGTTCAAGTTTTGGAAGTATTTCCTTTGCTTCTTCTCCACAGATTGAACATTTACGTACTTTTAATCCTTCTGCTTCTTTTGTTGTTTCTTTAATGACTTCCCATTCTCCAAAGTCATGTTCTACTACAACTTTTACTTTGACTTCATCATTAAATGAATAAATTGGATTTAAAAGTTTCACAACAACTTCATATTCACCAGCTTCTGTAGGTAATGTTTGATGTGTACTTCCACCATAAACATATTCAACATCTGTTCCATCTTTTAATATTACTTCTTTATTTCCATCTAATTCATCTATAAATGCGACATAGTCAGACAGCACTTTATTTTCTTTTTCTTTATAAGTGATTATCTTTTCACTATAATCTGCTTTTAATTTTATAGGTTCTACTCCTAATTCCATTGTGAAACCAAATTCAGTTTCTCCATGAACAATATTTTTCCATATCCCTTTTCCACTTAAAGTAACATTACCAACACCAATTGCTTCAAGTGTTCCATCATCATTGATTTTAATGATTCCTTCTTTATCAACTTCTAAATCTGAAACTTCCACATTTTCTTTAACATTCCCATAAAGCTTCCCTGCATCCTTAATTTTTCCATAAAAAAACATCTCTTTTGTGTGGAAGTTGAGAATATCATTAGAATAAATATTTATATCATAATAGCCATCAGGTCTTTTTTTATTAAAAACATCATCAATGTCAACATAATAATTTTCTGAATGCATTAATCCAGGGTTAACACGATTTATAGAAACATGTATTTTATTTTCTATAAGTTCTTCTTTTAAACCTACAGGACTCGCTATATCTTCTAATTTAATACTACCACTCACAAAAGCTTGTTCACCAAAATTAACATTCTGAATGGCAACTAAATCACCATTCACTACACCATTAAGAGTAATATTGTAGCAAATAACATGACCATTGATTTTTGTAGACTCACTAATTATAAGGCTATTTGGAATTCCATAAGAATAAGTGATATATCCATCTATAACAACGTCATTCAATGTCAGCTTTGTATGATCACCTCGTAGACTAATGGCTTTAAAATAACTCTTATTTTCATATTCATTTGTCATTGTATAACCATTTCCTTTAATGACAACATTTGTCCCCTCATAAACATTAATTGTAGACTCTAATACAATATCCTTTATTAAGATAATGATTGTTTCGTCTGGATTAGAAGCCTTACCGACTGCTTCCATTAATTCAGTATAGTCACTTACTTCAACTTCAATTGTTTTCGCAAATACATTTTGAACTCATATTGACATCAATCCTATCATAAAGCTCATGATTAGTAGCCCAAATAAATATTTTCTTTTCATTTCTTTCCATTCCTCTTTTTGTTTTTTACTTTTTATTTTTTTAGTGCTTTTATTTTACCAAATTTCATTATTTTATCCATACTTCTATTCGATAAATTTAAGTAAGGTATTTAGGGTATTTAAAAAAGCACCTTAATAGGCACCTTTTTATTCTATCACTCTCACTTTAACAACATTTTCTAAAGCTTCAAAAGCAGAAATACCTACTGTATCATTTGTTTCAATGATTGTATAAGCATAATCTCCTTTTGCCTTATTCACCATATTTTCAATATTAATCTGCTGATTTGCAAAAAGAGTTGCAAATTGAGCTAACATATTAGGTACATTTTTATGAATCAAACAAATACGATATTTTGTTGTTCGTGGTTCATTCACCATTGGAAAATTCACAGAATTGACAATATTTCCATTTTCCAAATAATCTTTGATTTCCTTCACCGCCATGCGTGCACAATTATCTTCAGACTCTGGAGTAGAGGCTCCCAAATGTGGCATCACAATAATATTATCTTGATCAAGAATATCATCAGTCGCAAAATCTGTTACATATTTTGCTATCTTACCACTTTTTACTCCCTCTAATATAGCACTTGAATCAACCAAATCTGCCCTAGCGAAATTTAAGATACGTACTCCTTCTTTCATCAAAGCAATCTTTTCTTTATTGATCAAACCCTTTGTTTCTTTTGTACTTGGAGCATGCAATGTAATATAATCGCATTCACTCAATATTTTATCAATATTTTGAGCATTCTTGACCCATTTACTCATTCCCCATGCAGCATTAACTGAAATATAAGGATCATAGCCATAAACTTCCATTCCAAGTTTGATTGCAGCATTTGCAACATGAACTCCAATAGCACCCAATCCAATAATCCCTAATTTTTTTCCATCAAGCTCAGGCCCTACAAATTGGCTTTTTCCTTTTTCAACTAATTTGCCAACACCTTCTTGACCGTTTAAAGACTTCACCCAATCAATACCTTCAATAACTTTTCGTGAAGACAATAACAATCCACAAATAACCAATTCCTTTACTGCATTCGCATTTGCTCCAGGTGTATTAAAAACAACAATCCCCTTTTCGCTACATTTTTCTAATGGAATATTATTCACTCCAGCCCCTGCTCTAGCAATGGCTTTTAAATCATCATGTAGAGGATATTCATGCATTGAAGCAGAACGTACCAGCACGCCATCCTCATCAACTATGTTTTCTCCAATTTCATATTTTTCATCAAATAGATTTAAACCTACTGGAGAAATCTTATTTAATAACTTTATTTTCATATTTTAAGCTCCTATTTATTTTCTTCTTCAAATTTTTTCATAAAGTCCAACAATGCCTTAACACCTTCTAAGGGCATAGCATTATAAATTGAGGCACGAATACCACCAACAGAACGATGTCCTTTTAAATTAGACATTCCTGCTTGAATACTTTCTTTCACAAATTTAGCATCTAAATCTTTATCTGGGCAAGTGAAAGTCACATTCATAATTGAACGATTATCAGCATCACTATGTGCTTTATAGAAATCACTTTGGTCTAAATAATCATATAACAATTTTGCCTTTTCCTCATTTTTCTTTTGCATAACTTCTAATCCACCCATTTGATCAATCCACTCTAAGACAAGTCCTAGTACATAAATTGAAAATGTTGGTGGTGTATTATACATAGAATCATTATCAGCAATAGTATTATATTCCATTAATACAGGAATATCCTTTTGATGTTCAGCAATCAAATCTTCTCTGACAATCACAACACCTAATCCAGCAATTCCCATATTCTTTTGTGCACCTGCATAAATCATTCCATAATCAGATACATTGATTGGTTTTGATAAAATATTAGATGACATATCAGCCACAATAGGAATACCTTTTGTATCTGGAACATATTTCCATTCTGTCCCATAAATTGTATTGTTAGAACATAAATGAACATAAGAAGCATCATCACTTAAATCTAATTCTTCTTGTGTTGGTATATGTTTAAACTGATGATCAGCACCATTATAAACAATGTGTACATCTCCAAATTTTTGAGCTTCCTGAGCACTCTTTTTAGAAAATGCTCCTGTCACAATATAATCAGCTTTTCCATTTTTCATTAAGTTTAATGGAATTGTTGAAAATTGTTGAGTTGCTCCTCCTTGAATAAATAATATTTTATAGTTATCAGGAATGTGAAGAACCTTCTTCAACAAATCCTTTGTTTCATTAAAAATAGTTAAGTAGGACGATGATCGATGACTCATTTCCATTACGCTCATTCCACTATCTTTGTAGTTCAACATTTGAGCAGCAACTTTTTCTAATACGGGTACAGGTAATGTTGATGGCCCTGCAGAAAAATTGTAAACTCTTTTATTTGTCATATAGACATCCTCCTTTTTATAATATAACTATTATTATATTTGATTTAAACAAATTTGTCTACTTATATTATTAAAAAATACAAATTTTAATTAAATATTTATTTGATTGTATACAATCATTGCTTTTTATGACAAAAAAAGCCTGCTTTGCAGACTAATCTTTTATTCTTTGACTTGCTTGAACAATATAACTTCCAACATCACTTGGATGATGTGCGTCAGACGCTGTGATCATTTCAACATGATTTTGTTTAAAAATCTTTAATAATTCTTCACTCAATCCTACATCTGGATGGTGATATCTATAAAAACATCCAACATTATTTTCAGCTTTCATATGATGTTCATTTAATAATTGAGATAACTTTTCATAAGTTGATTTCAGATCATAACTTGGATAAATTTCAAAAAGCTTGATTGTATCTGGGTGTGC
This sequence comes from uncultured Erysipelotrichaceae bacterium, assembly GCA_951801965.1. Lineage (GTDB taxonomy): Bacteria > Bacillota_I > Bacilli_A > Erysipelotrichales > Coprobacillaceae > CATOPA01. Next base: position 19,320 of record CATOPA010000004.1, read on the forward strand.
CAATTGTGTAAATAAATCAGATTGAATAAGCTGAAATACCAATTCATAATATCTTTGATATATATCATTAACATCATAAACATCCCATAATAATTCTCTTGAAAAACTCATATCATATAATATACCTTCTATAGAATGAATAGCCCCTACAATAAAATCGAAGTGATATTGTGATAAAATCTCTTTGATTTTTTCTTCATGATGTGGAACATAACAAACTTCAAGACCATAAGTCACTTGAACAGGTAAATCCATTTCTTTTATTTCTTCCATAAGCTCAATAAAAGTTATCAAGTGATCTTTAAACTTCATTTCCTTGTTTTCTAGCCATTTCTTTTGTACTGGATATTGTTTTAATTCTTCATAGATAGGCTCAAATTCAATAAAGCGATGTGTGTGATCTAATATTTGGATAGCATCCAATCCTTTTTTATGCGCTTCTTCTACAAAGAGTAAAACATATTCTTTTGTAAGTGGTCCATTTTCTAAATGTATGTGTCCATCTATCATAATTCTTCTCCCTTTCTTTTTCTACTATTATACTATAAATTAATAAAAAATCATTCACGAATATAAAAATATGTATGTTGTTTCATTTGCTTGTTAAAAATACGAGTGCTATAATACATAAAGAAAGAAGGTATAAATATGAGCAAAGTTGATATTATTTCTGGTTTTTTAGGTGCTGGTAAAACAACCCTTATTAAAAAACTCATTAAAGAAAGTTTAGGTAAAGAAAAAGTTGTCTTGATTGAAAATGAATTTGGTGAAATTGGTATTGATGGGTCATTCTTAAAAGAAGCAGGGATTGAAATTACTGAAATGAATTCAGGATGTATCTGCTGTTCACTTGTTGGAGATTTTAGTACAGCATTGAAAAAGGTTATGAATGATTATCATCCTGATCGCATCATTATTGAACCCTCTGGTGTTGGTAAGCTTTCTGATGTTATGAAAGCTGTCGAAGATATTCATGATGAAGAACTTGAAATCAATAGTTTAGTTACTGTTATAGATGCGAAAAAATGTAAAATTTATGCGACAAATTTTGGTGAGTTCTTCAACAATCAAATTGAATATGCTTCAACAATTATACTTAGTCGTAGCCAAGATATAAATCATACTCAATTACATCAAGTGATTGATATTATCAAAGAACATAATACTTCAGCCAATATTATAACAACACCTTGGGAAGAACTCTCTGGTGATACTATTTTAAAAGCATGTGAAAATAAAAAATCTTTAAGAGATTCTATGATGAAAGATGAAGATATTTGTCCAGTTTGTGGACATCATCATGAAGAACGTGAGCATGAATGTGGATGTGGACATCATCATGAAGAGCATGATCACGAATGCGGTTGTGGGCATCATCACGAAGAACATGACCATGAATGTGGATGTGGACTCCATCATGAAGAGCATGACCATGAATGTGGTTGTGGGCATCATCATGAAGAGCATGACCATGAATGTGGTTGTGGACATCATCGCGAAGAACATGACCATGAATGTAGCTGTGGACATCACCACCATCATCATGCTGATGAAGTTTTTACAAGTCTAGGGAAAGAAACAATTCAAACATATACATATGAACAATTAGAATCTATTTTATCTCAATTATCTCATGTTGAAAAATATGGACAGGTCTTAAGGGCTAAAGGTATTTTACAAACACCAGAAAAAAAATGGATACATTTTGATTTCGTTCCTGAAGAATATGAAATACGTTATGGTGAAGCTGATTACACAGGTCGTTTCTGTGTTATTGGTAAGGATTTATTAGAAAAAGAAATTTGTAATTTATTTGGAGTTGAATAATGAAAACACGCATATATTTATTTACTGGTTTTTTAGATAGTGGAAAAACATCTTTCATTAGAGATACAATTATAGATACAGACTTTTGTGAAGGGGAAAAATCATTATTGCTTGTTAGTGAACAAGGCGAAATTGAATATAATCAAGAAGAAATTGAAGCAAGAAATTGTGATATTGTTTATGTTCATGATGAAAGCACATGGACATATGATTATTTTGAAGACTTAAAAGAAAAATATAGTCCTACACAAGTTTTAATTGAATTCAATGGAATGTTTAATGTGAATCAGCTGTTATCTTGTAAGTTACCTGAAGATTGGAGTATTGTGCAAGTTCTTACAACAATCAATGCAGAAACTTTTGGATTATATATACAAAATATGAGATCTTTATTATATCAGCATGTTGTTTACACTGACCTTCTTATATTCAATAGAATCAATGATTCTATTAAAAAATCATTCTTAAGAAACAACATCAAAGCTATTAACTCTACTTGCCAAATTATTTATGAAAAAGAAGATGGTACAGTCAATCAATTAGATGAAGATGATTTACCATTTGATATATCTTGTGATGAACTTTATATTTTAGATCATGACTTTGGGATTTTTTGTATGGATGCTTTAGATCATCCAGATAAATACAAAGGCAAAAAAGTTACGTTAAAAGGGAAATTCATTGGAAGAGACAAGCAATTAGATGATGGATTTGTTTTAGGTCGACTTGCGATGGTTTGTTGTGAAGAAGATACATCTTTAATTGGAATGGTTTGTGAACATTCTTCAGCAAAGCAATTAATGCCTGGAGAATGGATAGAAGTAAGTGGTATGATTGAACTTATTTATGATCAAGAACTTGGTGGAGAAGTGTGTTTATTAAAAGTAGATTATCTTAAAGTTGTTCCACCATTAGAAAATGAATATGTTACTTTTGATTAGAGGATACCTATCCTCTTTTTTTATATTCAACAAAATCATAGCTATCAATTGCTAAACCCAATAATGACCTATTTTTATCATTTCTTACATTATAAAAATACACATAAGCCTGATCTATGATTTGTTGATGTACATCATAAATATCACAAAGTATTCTATCATATTCATTATTTATATGATTTATTGAAAAATAATCTTCTAAATCATCTAGTTCTTTTAATTGATTATCATCAATCTCATAAATTTCACCATAAACAAAAGCATTATCATCTTTTAACAACGCTGGATAATCCTCAGATTTTATCATGTATAATTTTCCTTTAACATATCCACTTTGATAAGGGGAACAATCTTTTAAATACAAATCATGATTTTCTAATCCTTGTCTTAAACTTCCATAAACAAAAACTTTATTCATCAACAAACTGTCCCTCCACACTCTTTAATATCATCCTTTGTCTCTATCATTGTTAAAATCGCAATTTCTATAGCTTTCATTGACATTTCCAAACTCATACTTGCCATATTTCTTTTATCAATAACCTGTTCTGGTAAAAAAGGAATATGGATAAACCCACTCTTTTTTCCTTTATACTTCGTTTCAATAAGATGTCTTACTCCATATGTCACATGATTACAAATAAACGTTCCTGCTGATAAAGAAATAGAGGCTGGTATATGATGATCTTGTATATTTTTCACAATAGCTTTCACAGGAATATTTACAAAATAAGCATCTGAACCATCTTTAAAAATAGGCTCATCTATAATCTGTTTTCCAGCATTATCTGCAATACTAAAATCATTGACATTAATGCCTATTCTCTCTACTGTTATATCACTTCTTCCACCTGCTTGCCCTATTGATAAAATCATATCAGGATCATATTGAATAATTGCTTCTTCTATGATTTTTAAAGATTGATATGCGATTGTTGGCACTTCTAATTTAATAATATCCACATGAGAAATCCTATCTGGCAATCTTTTGATGACTTCTAAAGCAGGATTAATTTTCTCATGATGGAAAGGATCAAACCCAGTTACAAGTATTTTCATAATTTTCCTCTTTTCGTTTTTTATACACCATAGTATATCATGATAAATATATTGAAACAATTTCTTTCATTTATTTTCAATTTTATATAGATTATTTTATAAAACAGATATATGATAGAAACAGGAGGATTCAACAATATGAAAGAAAAAATGAATAATCGTTTTATTAACTTACAAGGGGGTTTATTTACAAAGGTCACAAAAGCTGATGTTGGTGAAAATGCTGGTCACCTTATGCAGCAAGGATATACATTTATGTCATGGGCAGATCCATTTTTCCCTGACCCTTCCATTCCTGATTCTGTAAAGAAAGCTATGATTGAAGAAATAGAAAGTGGTTTTCCAGCTCATTATACAATGCCTATGGGTGATAGAAAATTACGTGAAGTGATTGCACAAAGACTACATAAACGTTACCAAATCAAACTTGATCCAAGTAGAAATATACTCATTACACCTGGTTCAGATTCCGGTTTATTATATGCAATGATGCCATTTTTAAAAGAAGGAGATGAAGTTCTCATCCCAGATCCAAGTTATCCTTCAAACTTTTTAAATGCTAAACTTTGTGGAGCAAAAGATGTTCATGTTCCATTATATCCTGAAAATGGATATCAATTCGATATCAAAGAGTTTGAAAAAAGACTAACACCAAATACAAAGATGGTCGTTATAACACATCCTAATAACCCAACAGGTACTGTTTTTAATAAGAAATCTATAGAAGAGCTTTGCCATTTTATTATTAAAAATGATTTGATATTGGTTTGTGATCAAGCCTTTGAAGATCATATCTATGATAATAGAGAGATGATTGCTCCTATGTGTATAGAAGGTATGTTTGAAAGAACGATTACAACTTTCTCAATTTCTAAAGGGTTAGGATTATCTGGATTTAGAGTGGGATATATAGTTGCTAATGATGAATTGATGGATGTTTATTATGGTGGAACCGTTAATGTTTTAGGAGCAACAAACACTCTTGCTCAAAAAGCAGCAATCGTTGCATTAGAAGATGAAAGTATTTTAAAAGATTATCATGAAAGATTATTAAGAAGAAGAGATCTTGTTTATGATATTTTAAGTAGCATTCCTCATGTGAAAGCTATTAAGCCTGAAAGTGGAATTTTATCATGGATCGATGTCTCAAAATTAGGAACAAGTGCCGAAGTTGCTTCATACTTACTAGATCATGCTCATATTTCTGTGAATGAAGGAACTCCATATGGAGAACAAGGCGAAGGATATTTAAGAATTGTGCATGCATGCTTTTTAAATGATGATGATGCTGTTGAAGCACTTCAAAGATTAAAAGATTGTCTTATCCAATTAGGGAAAGAAAAAAATATCTAATCATTACACTAAAAACAATGGTTTCTTAAGAAACCATTGTTTTTATATTAACATTCTTTCTTATTTAAATAGATATATCCAGCAGCAACTAAACTTGCCATAGTCATCATTGTTACCATAACTGTTGATGTTGCATCAGAAGTCTCTGGAGTTTTATCAGCAGGTGTTTGTGTTGGTGGAGTTGTTGGCTCTTTTTCACCATCAATAACTGGTGGTTCCTTGTCTCCTTCAACAGGTGGGTTTTTATCTTCATCCACTGGTGGCTTAGGTGCTAAATCATTTCTAAAGTTTACTGAAGCAACTAATAATTCTTCTCTATCACTTAATCCATTAGCAAACATTTGCCCCATTCTTTCTCCAGTAACAACAGCACCATTTTCAACAATCACTAATCCACCTTTCCAAGCATTGTCTTTAGCATATTGTTCTTTTGCATATTCACAGGCAACTTTTACCCATTTTGCAAAATCAGGTGTATTTAAATATGGTGTATGTCCACCAATAAAATATTTAATTCCATTATCTTGTGTATGTTTAATTGTCTTTTCACATCCAGCAATCCAATTATCAATAGTAGACATTGTGACATTTGTTCCACCTAAATGAACTTGTGCACCTAGTGTATCTCCACAATAGTTTATCTTATTATCTAAGTCAACCAATTGTCCACCAGCTTTGGTATGTTCTTCTGGAATTTCAATAAATTGGAATTGTGTTCCAGCAACAGTTATTTTTTCCATATCTTTGATGTATTGTGGTTCACCAAATAATGTTACTAAATCTTTATCACCAAGTTTTGTATGTGGTTCATTTTCTGGCCAGATAACAGTAATAATATCTCTTAAATCTTCATCTTCATAAATTTTAGCTAAGTTATTAACATGGTCTCCATGCATATGTGTACAGAAAATCTTTAATGATTCACAATCAGGTCCAATAACACTTTTAATCACTTGATTGATAACATTTTCACCATACATATCAACATCAATCATTAATGCTTCTTTACCATCTTTACTTACATAAATCATTGGATTTTCCAAATCAGTAGCATTTAACATATAACCTTTAGCAGTTGTGATATTTGGCATTGTAATCGCAAAGAAGTTTGCATATTTTGTTGTCAAATCACGTTGATTTTCTTGAGCAAAATCAGCAGCATATCCCATAACAACACCAGTAATAGAATCATGAGCTCCTAAATCATATCCCCAGTATCCATGAGAATCAATATGGAATTCAACTGATACATTTCCATCTTTACTTGTTGCAATAACATCTGTTCCACCTCTTGATGTATCACTAGCAAATTCCTTTGTATCAAAAACAGATTTCATATCATATTGAATATTTGTTTCAGGATCCATAGCATTAATTTGATCTAATAGCCCTAATAATTCTTCAACATAAGATGCATCAACTTTATTTCCTTTATTATCAATAACACTATAACCTACATTATCATCTAATAATTGTTTCACTTGTTTAACATCTGTATAGAAATTAAGCATGTTATAATAGCTTATACCAGCTTCTGTTTTTCCGTTTAAATAATCAGAAGTTAAACGTACATCTTTTAATTGAACATCTACTGTTAATGTTTGTGCAACATCATCTTTTGTAGCAATAATATTTTTACGATTAAGATGTGATTTTAAAGTATCAGATACTTTTTGATCAACCTTTTTTCCATCATCTTCATATCTTGGAATAACAATTTCTCCAACAGCTTTTTCATAATCTCCTTTAACTTCTGCTGTTGCTGCATAAGCATTGCTCAATGGGATACAAGCGAGTGCCATTGTTGCTACAACAAAAGTCTTTGCCATTTGTTTTAATAAACTTTTTCTTTTCATTTTCATTTATCCTCCCTTTACATTTTTCATTGTATCATTAATGTATTCGTTTTCATATTTTTTAAAATTCATTATGCCATTATTTTTGAAACACTTAATATAAAAAAACAAATACGTCTCATAAAATGAAACGCATTTGTTTTTTCTTTCTAATAAAGTTTTTGATAATACCTTAATTGAATCATATCTAAAAGAATTAAGAAAATAAATTCATCAAAATGAACACTTATTGTATGTGGTAAAGCAATATTCATTGCAACATCACCTATATTTTCAATTTTCCTTGATATAAGAATTGTTTGTTGATTCATAGAACATAATTGATGATATTCATTTCTATTACTCTCAATATATCTTCCTGATAATGTCATAATCAGCCATACACCTTTTTCACATCTTGTAAAGTCATTTTCTCCAAAATGGTTTTGATGAACATATACAGGAATATGCATAACCGCCATGTCCTCTATAAATGACTGCGCTAAAGCTAGCGGAAACGTTGCTCCGAATAAATGTAAAGACTTGTCTTCATGAATATGTTGAACAATCTCATCTATTTGTTTAAATAATTTTTCTTTATCTATATGATCATTTGTTAAGCTTTCTAATTGTGAGAAAAGAATATCCATTGTCAGAAGTCTATTTTTTTCACTTAATTGCATTCCTCTCATTTGTAAGGTTGCTAAAAACTGATTTTTAAATTCACTATAACTGTTGAATCCTAGCATTTGACAAAACTTGATAATTGAAGTTGTGGATACATAAGCATTTTCAGAAAAGCTTTTAATATTCATTTCCCTTAGGTCATAAACATGTTCTAGAATATATTGTGCAATTGTATACATGACATCATCTTTTAGTGTATTTTGACACACCATAACAATGAGTGATAAAACTGTATTCATAGCCTTGTCCTTTCTTGTAGCTTCTCTACAATCATATAATCTAACAACAATAATTCAAAATCTCTGACATTTTCTTGATAATAAGGAAGTCCAATATTCAAGAAATCTTGATGTATCTGCTGACTTTCTTCACCAATATAAATTTTAGAAAAAGAATAATTTTCTAAAATATGTATATTAAACAATTCATTATGAGTCAAAGCCATTTCAAACATATATTGTAATTTAATAGATGTTTCTACAATGATAAAAGCATCATTTTCAGATAAAGAATCAATTCCCTTTTGTATAATATTTTGATCCCAGACATTAAGTATATATATCTTTTTCTTCATTCCTCTTAAAAAAGCAATTGTTTTTCTTAAATAAGTCGTTTCATCTGGATTTCCATAAAAGATAATTGTTTGTGCTTGCATCAGTTTATTGACTAATGATGACATAAGATCATCATCTATTGAAAATTCATGAAGAACTAATTGAAGATTATTCTTATATTGTTGAGATACTAGCATTTTCTGTTTCATAATTTGATACTCCACAGCAAGCGTTGAAGTCAAATCTTTAAATCCATTAAATCCATTCTTTGTATAAAAACGATGAATAGTTGCTTTAGAAATACCTGTTTCATCAATACATTTTTGAAGTGATACACGTGAAATACAAGATAAATGATTTATAAAATAATTTGCCAACTCTCCCTCAGTTGTTTCCATACCATATCTTTCTTGTAATTGATAAAGTTTATCTAAAGCATACATATTCCCTCTCCTCACCATATATTCTATAACATATATTATATCATAATTCCTATGAAGATTCATTTGCAAATCTTGAAAACCTCCAATTTGTAAAGCAACAATAGGGAGACACTTAAAGTATCTCCCTATTCAAATGGATAAATCATTCCCCATTGCTTTCTAATTTCGGTTAATGTTGCCATGACATCTCTTATATATTCTAAGTTTTGTTGTCCTCCATGATTGATTACATAATCTTGCATATCCATCACTTCATAATCTAATGCTTTCTCTGTTTCACCTAATTCTATTGTTTCTGTATGTCCATCATTTGTATATGTGATAGTTGCTTTATCACCTCTAGGATAATTGTTAATTTCAATATACCCATCTTCCCCAGCAATTACTCCTCGTTTTGGTTGCTTAGCTCGCATTGTGAGTGCCATCACTGCCATTTGTCCTTGTGGATTTCGTAAAATAATTCCTGATGTTTCATCAACGCCAGTTTCAAAGAAATTCGCTGTTGTTAAAACTGTATTAGGTTTACTTTCCATGAAATATCTAGCAAAGCTTGTTGCATAGACGCCAATATCTAGCAAAGCTCCTCCAGCGAGTTCTTTAGAAAAGAAACGATTTGTCACATCATATTCCTTACAGCTTCCAAAGTTCACTTGTATCATCTTAATATTTCCAATCGCTCCACTATCTACAATATCTTTTAATTTCTTAAATAAAGGCATATGGAATAAAGTCACACCATCACAGATCACTAAATCTTTTTCTTTAGCAATCGCAACTGCTTCTTCTAATTGCTGATCATTGACAGTAATTGCTTTTTCACAAAAAACATGTTTTCCTGCTTTTAAAGCTTGGATTAAAAATTGATAATGTAAATTATGTGGCGTTGCAATATAAACAATATCTACATTGTTATCACTAATCATTGTATCTGCATTATCATATGCTTTTTGAACACCATACTTATCAGCATATTTTTGAGCCAATTCTAAATTGACATCACAGACAGCATAAATTTCACCATTGACTCTATTTAATGCTTCTGCCATTTCTGTTGCTATCCAACCTGTTCCTATAATTCCCCAATTCAACTTTTTCATCTCTATTTATTATCCTTTCCATCACTATATTATAATTGTTTCAATAACTCTTCAATTTTTTCTTTTGTCGCAAGTCCACTACTAAATGCAGTTGCACCTCCACAAGCTGTTGCTAGCTTTAATGTTTCTAAATAATCTTTGTGAGATAAACACCCTGCAACAAATCCTGCGACCATTGAATCTCCTGCACCTACTGAATTTTTAACTGTTCCTTGACATACACCTTGATGATATCTCTTTCCATGTTCATCTATGAGTAATGATCCATCTTTAGCCATTGAAATCAAAACGTTTCTTGCTCCCATGTCCTGAAGCTTTCTTGCATAAATTTCTATATCATCCAATGTTTTTAATTCAACACCAAATAACTCTGCTAGTTCATGATTATTTGGTTTAATAAGAAATGGTCTATATTTCAATGTTTGTATAAGTAATTCTCCAGTCGCATCAACAATACTTCGTACACCCTTTTTAGAAACTTTTTCTAAAATATCACAATAAATTGATTTTGACATTGATGAAGGAACACTTCCTGAAAGTATTAATGTATCGCCCTCTTCAAGACAATCTAATTGCTTTAATAACACTTCGATATCATCTTGTTCAACAATAGGCCCCATTCCATTTAATTCTGTTTCCTTATCACTATGAATTTTCACATTAATACGTGTCATACCCTTTTTTACATTTATAAAGTTTTCATGAAGATGATAATCTTCACAGATACCTCGTTTCAATTCTTGACCTGTAAATCCTGCCACAAACCCTAAGCAAGTACTTTCAAAACCAAGCTCTTTTAAAATCATAGAAACATTAATTCCTTTACCGCCCATAAAAATATGTTCTTCCACTGCTCTATTGACTTCTCCAGTTTTAAACTCTGGTAAATCAACAACATAATCTAGTGCTGGATTCATTGTTATTGTGTATATCATTTTCTCGCTTTCTCCTTATATGAAATTTATTTTCACAAACAATATATCATGATATCATATTTTCGTCAATATCATATTTTAGAAAAAAACCTTATCAAAAAAAGCTCTATTCAATAGAGCCTACCAAAAAATGATTCTTTTTAGATAATAGAAAATAAATTGTCACAAATAAAGCCATGACTTCTGCCACCACAACTGCCAACCATATCCCATCAATACCTAATAAATAAGGTAATGTATAAATAACAATGACTTGAAATACCAATGTTCTTAAAAATGCCAAGATGGCAGATGTGACACCATCCCCTAAAGCTGTAAAAAAACCTGATGACCATATATTAAATCCCATCACAAGAAATGAGAATGAATACAATTGAAATCCATAACATGTCATTTTAAAGAGATCTTGATCATATCCTACAAAGATTCTTACCAAAAAAGGAGCCATTATTTCTGCAAGTGTTGTCATAAATAACCCCACTGTCCCAATAATCAAAAGACTCTTTTTAACAAGATTCTTTAATTCACCATCATTCTTTGCGCCAAAATGATAGGAAAAAATTGGGGCACTTCCTATAGAATATCCTATATAAACTGCTGAAAAAATAAATGAAACATACATAATGACACCATAAGCTGCCACACCATTTTCACCAGCTAATGACATCAATTGAAAATTATATAATATATTCACTAATGAAGCAGATATATTTGTCATTAATTCTGATGAACCATTAATACAAACTTTCAAAAGCACTCTTCCTTCAAAGTTTGTTTTTGTGAGCTGCAATAAACTATCATTTTCCCTATAAAAATAAATGAGAGGAAAAACTGCTCCGACCGTTTGTCCAATAATTGTTGCAAAGGCCGCTCCTGCAATACCCCATTGAAAAACAGCAACAAATAAATAATCCAAAACAATATTTGTTAGTCCTGATGTAATAGAAAGCTTAAAATTTAAAGATGGTTTTTGTGCTGTTATACAAAAACTTTGAAAAACAACCTGCAAAATGAAGGCTGTCAATCCACCCGCAATAATTCTTCCATACAAAACACAATCATGAATCATTTGCTCACTAGCACCTAAAAAATAAGCAATATCTTTCATAAAAATCATTGCAATAATTGAAATAACGATACTCACAATAGCTGTCACATAAATAATCATGGAAAAATATTCATTAGCTTTTTTCTTCTTTCCCTCGCCAAGAGCAATTCCAACAATAGCACTTCCACCAGTTCCCATCATAAATCCAACTGTTGAAATAGCCATAATAAATGGATATATTAAATTGAGTGCCGCAAAGGGTGTTTTTCCTACATAGTTAGAAACAAATAAACCATCAACTATACTATAAATAGACGTTAAAATCATTGTCATAATAGATGGTATTGTGTATAAAAATAATTTTTTATAATTAAAATGATCAGATAACTGAATTGCCATATATCTTCACCTTCCTTCAAACAATAAACAAACATTTATTGTATTATGTACGATTTCGTACTAAAAAGTTTAACATATCCGTTTTTTATTGTCAAATATAGGGTATATATTAAACAAAAAGCCACCAATGGTGACTTGTGTGACTACTCATATTTTTTTACAATTTCTTTCAATGCCAAGTTAAATGCAATAGGTTGATCAACATTTGTTAAATGACCTGCTTCTTCAATCCAATAAAGCTTTTTTTCTGGTGCCTGAATTGTTTCAAAATAAGCTTCAGCAACAACACTGGCAACTTGCCAATCATCTCTTCCTAAAATATAATACACAGGCACTTCATATTTAACATCTTTTTCGACATCATAATCAAAAAGATATTCCAGCAAATGAATATTTTGCATGATTTTTCGCATAGCAATCAAATCTTTAATACGAAAAGTTGCACTTTGTCTTGCAATATTCAAATAGACTTTAGCTTCAGAGCAAATTTTATACTTTGTTTGAAGGTTTCTAAATATCATTAATTTTTCATAAGCATTTTCATATGTAACATTACTTGGATAATCCCCAAGCTCAGCTAAGTTCTTTTGATCATCTTCATCAGGATGTTGCATAATTTCTATCAAATGATCATAACCACATTTTTCAGACTTTTTAAAACTTGTGACTTGACCAACCCCAATATAACAATGCAAATCTTGTGGATAGTGAAGGGCATATTGTGTTCCTAATACACTTCCCCATGAATGTCCTAACAAAATGACTTTTTCAACATGATGATCTTTTTTCAATTTTTCAATGACTTCTTTTAAATCCAACAACAATTCATCAAATGTAATTTGATCAGCAGTTGTTTTTGATTTCAGTTGTGTACGTCCTGTACCACGTTGATCATAATACACCATTGTTGCAAAATCAATACCACGATTAAGATACCCTGCGAATGGAATCATGGATTGACCTGGTCCACCATGCAAATAAACAACAACAGGCTTGTTCTCTATAGAATACTGTAATAGAAAATATTTAATTGATCGAATATTGACATATTCTTGCTGGTATTTTTTCATCTTTTTCTCCCATTTTATATTATGATAAATTTTAAATTTCTTTTCTATAAGTCAAGTATATCACTCTTATCTCTCACTATCAATTTATTCATCCACAACATAAAATTTTTGTGTATCTGTTTTTATTAGCTGCCCTTTATTTACTAAATCATCCACCACTTTTGAAAAAGCATTTGGATGAAAAACTCCTGCTTCTTCTAACGTTTTAGCACTTTCTCTAGAGACTGCCTGACACTCTTTTAGTTTTTTTAATATCATTTTCTGTCTTAACATAAATGCTGCTGATCCAAACATTTTATTCCTCCTTTCTTTTCAAAATAATGAGAGTTGTTCATAGCTCTTTGTTTCTTTCTTATATGCTCTTATAATATCTTCCATATTATATAAGATTCCATATTTATGACATTCTTCAATAAACACCTTATACAATACCTTATTATTTGGTACTGCACAATAATACCTATTTCCATAAAACTGAATATATTTCTCTTTCAAACCAATAAAGTTCTGATCTAATTTTTCAAAGTAGTAGTCTCTTTGACTATCTCTTAAAGTCATTCCCATATAAGTATGAATAAACTTAGCACCACTTTTATATGCAAGTTTAACTAATGTTTTTATATCTTCCTGCTGATCTGTTAAAAATGGTAAAACAGGATTCATGATAATACCCACAAATAAACCATTGTCACTTAATTCTTTCACTGCTTTTAGTCTTTGTGAAGAGACACATACATTTGGTTCTATGACTTTTGATAATTCATCACTTGGTGTTGTTATAGTTAGCTTCACAATGACATTATTTTTCATATTGATCTCTTTTAATAAATCTATATCTCTTAAAATCAAATCACTTTTTGTATCAATAGAAACCCCAAAACCATATTTTGAAATCAGTTTTAGTGCTTCTCTTGTTTGTTTGTATTCCTTTTCTAATGGGTTATAGGCATCTGACATTGCACCCATACTTATAACACCTTTATCTTTTTTCTTTGATAATTCTTGTTCTAAAATATAAACTGCCTTTTCTTTTCCTCTCACCATATGAAAACGATCTATACGATAGCATTGACTTCTTGAATCACAATAAATACATCCATGGGAACATCCCTTATACAAATTGATATTATAATCAATGCCATACCAATCACTACCAGATTTCACTTTTGTTAATATGGTTTTTGCTTTTATAAATTCCATTTTCTGTTACTCTAATAATTTTTTAAAAGAATTTGCATTCAGTATTGTATGAGATACAAACTTTCCTTTATAAAAGTTTGCCCAATTATTAAGTATGCAAGGGGCATTTTTCGCTTTTTCTAATGTATCAATTTTAATAAAGTGAATAGGAACGCAATGTTCTTTTGCATACTCAGATAGTTCTTTTACTTCATATTCTACATAAGGACATTCAGGGCTATAATAAATAGTAAATTCTTGATTCTCTATCTTCATATGTCTTGCATTTTCATTAAACTTTGGTGTTTCTTTTTCATCAAATGACAAAGCTAATAATTCATAATCACCTATAGTATCAACAACCTGAAATCCATAATGTTCAAAGAATTTCTTTTCCCCTATAAATGGTTTTTTCTTCTTAGCTGTTAAAGTACATAAACCACTCATCCCTTTTTCGTTTGCATCACTTATTGCATATTCAAGAAGCTCTTTCGCAATACCTTGCCCTTTAAAACGCCCAGCTACCCATAAACAGTAAATATATTCATAATTTTCACCATTTATAGGAACCCATGCAGTTTCTATTGGCTCATATTCAATAAAAACCTTTCCTCTCTCATTTAGTTTCCTCAATACATGCCCATCTTTTAACTTCTTTTTGATCCATTCTTTTTTACTATCAACACCTTTTTGATGTTTTTTATCACCAATAGCACAACATATA
>CATOPA010000005.1 GCA_951801965.1 uncultured Erysipelotrichaceae bacterium
AAAGAAGCAATATTCACATCATCCCTCATTAACAAAATATTCCCAATAGTTTCACCCTTTTTAAATGGTGGAACAAGATTGGTATAATTCATAACATAAGTCACATCTTCTTTAACACTTTTGTCTTTCACATAAACAACATCTTCTTTACTGACAACTTCAACATAATCTTCTTTAGCATCATTAATTTTCACTTTTTCAATAACTTCATCTTTCTTAAATAAAACAACATTCTCATACAAAGAAAATCCATAATCTAACAACTGTGAAACTTCTTGATTTCTTACTTTAGGTTCACTCTCTTTTAAAACAACAGCAATCAATCTTAAACCATTCCTTTTTGCAGTAGAGACAATACAATATCCTGCCTCATTTGTATATCCTGTTTTTAATCCATCACATCCATCATACGATTTTAACAATTTATTCGTATTCACAAGCCAAAATTTTTGTGGACTTTTTTCTCTAATATAACTATCATACAAGGATGTTGTTTCAAACAATTTTTCTCCACCTATTTCAATCAAATAAGCAGCCATTAATCCCAAATCTAATGCACAAGTATAATGATTATCATCATGTAAGCCTGTCGCATTCATAAAATGTGTATTCACAAGATTCAATTCTTTTGCCTTCTCATTCATCATTTTTACAAAGCCATCATTTGTTCCTGCAATTCTTTCTCCAATCATAACACAAGCATCGTTAGCAGAAGCAATACTAATGGCTTTAAACAAGTCTGAAACACTCATCTGTTCTCCTTCTTCTAGATAGATCTGACTTCCACCCATACTTGCTGCATATGCACTGCAAGTCAAAGTATCATCCCATTTTAATGTCCCTTTTTCAATAGCTTCAAACATTAAAATCATTGTCATAATTTTTGTTGTAGATGCTGGAAAGAGTTTTTCATTTTCTTTTGATGAATAAAGAACTTGTCTCGTAGATGCTTCCAATAAAATTGAAGAAGCAGCATGAGGAGCAAGTTTCAATTCTTCACCATGAATATCATTGACACTTGTAAAAACAAACAAAATCAATACCATAAAACTTATCAACATTTTTTTTAACATGGAAACACCTCAAAATATTATATGATAGATTCATATAATTATGATATTTGACTTTCAATTACAAAAAACTTTCAAAAAAAAGAAGATATAGATATACACATAATGATACCTTATCTTCCTTAAATTGTTTTTTGATACAAACATTGTCCATTTTTCTAGCTTCATACCAAAAAAATTTTTAAAATCAAATAATTTTTTTGATATATGATTGTAATCATGGTGATAAACATATATCATTTTAGCATGATAATGATGCAATATACTGATATAAAATATCTAATAAATCTTGTTCTAGGATTGTTTTATACTGAACAATAATAAACTTATAATAGCAATCTTGATTTTCAAATCCAAATATTAAATTTTTATCATTTGAATCTTCAAAATAATATTCTAATTTGATATTATTTATGATTTTATTTGAATAATCATTCCTTTTTGAAGAAATAGAGTCAATTAAGTGAGAGTATTTGATAACTTGAATATGGAAATCCTGAGACTCAAAGTTAATACTACATACTGAATCTTCATTAGGCATAACAGTAATATCTAGATTATCTTCAGATGATAGCCTTGAAATAGTTTTGTTTTCAAAAAATGCCATAGGATTATTAATATCAAGAAATTCAATTTCCTCTTTTGTTTTTAACTCTTCTAATGAATGATATGTTCTAACTGGTCTACTGGGCGAACAACTACTTGACATCACTATGAATAAAGAAGCAAAAATACATATAATACTTTTTCTCATATATTTGCGTTAATTCAGATAAATTCCTTGTCCAACCCAATTTCTATTTATCCAAGCCAAATTTCCCCAGTTATCACTCGCCTTAAACCATAGATAGCCATTATAATCTACATATTTATATGCACATACCATATGTGCACCATATGAATTTGGTTTTACACTTGGTAATTCTAATACTACAGGTTGACCAGCTTTTATTTTAGATTTAATAGTTGATTCACTTGAAGTTTGATTTCCTACTTTTGAACTTTTGTTATCTAATGCATATAAAGCTCTTGTTATTCCATTAGCAACTGAATATGGTGTTGATCCGCCATTATTTAAAACTTCACAATATTTTTTAAAATGATTGATAATCCATTTCGCGTGATCATCAGTTGAGCAATTATATGGTTGATTTATATAGCTTGAACTCACATACATATCATGATATGTTACCATTTTATTCCCTCCCTATAAAATATTATTTTTGATAATTTTGATTATCATTAAATTATAATTAAATTCAAAATAATAATCTTATAAGTCAAATTATTACGATAAAAAGCATATAATTGTATTTTATTTAAAATGTTTAATCCGTTAAACTGAAAATTATCTATTTCTTTTTAGAAAAATGATTTGTAATTATTATTCCTACTATTATAACAGCAATACCTATTACAACAGTGTCATTAAAAGAAATAATATAATTTGCTCCAAATATCAATACAATTCCAGCAATAAATAATGTTATTCCTATACATCTACAAACCTTTGATTCATAATATTTCTCTTTTTCTTTTTCGTCCATCATATTATATCCAGCAATTAAGTTAAATCCTTTGCCTAATAGTAAAGGAATTGCTAATATAATTAAAATAATAGCACAGATTATAAATACTGTATTCATGAACAATCGTCCTCCTACAAATTCTAATTTATTTGTTTTCAATAATTATTTCTTTTATTGAAGAATTATCATCTATAAGAGTAAGTTCATCAAGATGAAAATGATTATCATTATTTTTAGATATAGCCAATGAAACAAGTAAATCTGATAATTCTATAAAATCTTCACCTGTTCCTTTTATTATCAATTCCTTGTTATCTTTTAAAGAAATTTCTAATCCAAATTGTTTATTTTCAGGTTTAGGATATAAACCTTTTTCTTTTAAACTACTACTTACAAAATTTGTGTTTTTCATCAATAATCATCCTACTTTCAAATTGTAATTTGTATTTTTATTATAGTTCTTCAAATTTAAAACCTTTTATATCATTTTCTTCTACAATCTTTTTAAAATCCTCAGTAACAAATATATGAGTATTTGAAAATTCAGGTAGTTTAAATATTGCTACTTTCGATAATAAATTTTCTTTAAAGGCATATTTTTCTACTCTCATGATTCTTCCAGATGATGGAAAAAGTTTAAAGTCTGAATTGTTATAGTCAAGGCAATCAATTAGATTAGTAACATTTACAACATATAAATTATCTTCATCTTAAATATTTGTACTTCATTTTTTATATATGGATATAAAATTTTATAACTTTTTTCATTAAGAATAAAAGAACTAACTTCAATACTAAATATATCCCCAATAGGTTTATCTATTTCATCTTTATGTTCGCTAAGAAATACATTATCAAAATCTCTTTCTTTTACAGGCATACCATCAAACATATATGATTTATAGCCATCTTTTGGTGTTGGCTCATAAGTTCTATAATTATGATCCATCCATAATTTATATACTTTAACTTTTTTATTAAAATTTTCATTATCAATTTTTCTTTTTGTTCGTAATGCTAATTTTGATAATGAACTAACTGTATGACCTAAATCGAAACTCATAATATTCTCCACCTAAATTGTAATTTTTTTATTCCATCACTTTTTCAAAACGAAAAAAGTAATCTCCACCTATCATATCATCTGGTATTTCTGGGTCTTTATGTCTAGGATTAAAAAATTCAACTGCATGAAATCCTAAACAATTGATATAAAAATGAACATTCCTTTTTTCAAAATATGGTGTGAATGTTTCCCATACTTTTGTTTTTGGATATAATCTTTCAACTTCATTCCATATTTTTTGACCAATTCCTTTACTTTGGATACCATATTTAACATATAAAAAATCAAGATGATTGTGTTGTGTAATTTTATCTATAACTACAATATCTCCTCCTAACATTTTACCATCAACCACTGCTTTATATGCTATTGCCCCCTTTTTGGATAAAGATTCATCAATATCTTTTTCTGGTAATATTTCAACTTTTAAATCATTAAATTCTTTCATTGCACCTTGTTGAAATGCTTCTTGCATATCTTTTTTATAATTAACTATATCTTTTTTTTCAATTGGTATAAGTTTAAAATCCACTTTATAATCCTCCTTACAAATTCTAGTTTATCTTTTACCTTTAAAATCAATATTTGCCATTTTTGCTTGTTTACATAAATCTTTTGTTTGTAATTTATATTGTTTGCCATCTTTTATAAAATAAGTCCCACATTGCCTAAATTCAAAATCAATATTTTTTCTTATACATTGTTCTCTAATATCTAATACCCAATTATAATCTAATGGTCTTGCATTATAATCTGATTCTCCTCCTACTACAACTAATTCTATATTATCAAGATATTTCTCTATATCAATTTTTTCAATTAAAGGTTGCGCGGTAATACATTTATGTTTTATTGGTAAATCTTTGAATATAGATAATTTATAATCAGCATTTTTTTGATTTTCTATCGTGCAGCATACTACAACATTGTCATATCCAATATTCCAGTCGTCTGGAATACATTTCATAAATCTATCAATTCTTTTTGTCAAAAATAAAAAAGTACAGTCGCTTCTTTCCTTTATCATCTGCCAACATTCTTTTCTCCACTCATCTGCTTCTTCAATTAGAAAATCTGTTGAAAAACACAGATATACTATTCCAGATTTCATTTTATAGTTTCCATTTTTCAATTTTTCTATTGGCTTATTGAAGTCTTTTGTTTTTACTATTTTATTTGTATCTACATTTCTTTTTGAATCGCCTTTATGAATGTAGCAATGTAAACAACCGTCACTACATTTTTTACAACCTCGCCAAGCATTCCACATTGCCATATTTCTACCACCTTAAAATTTTGACTTTTCATAATTGTAAGGAATACTTGTTCCTACAACTACATCTTCTATTTTTTCAACAATTAACCAATCGTCCATATTTCTTTGATGGTCAAAATCTAATGCTGTAATTTCTTCTACACTTTTAAATTCAACTAAACACAAGCATTTTTTGTGCCATCTTTCTTTTTGTTTATCAGTGAGTTGTAATTTGCTATTATTATCTTCAATAGTTTTTGTTATTTCTTCATCACTTAATTTTACATAGTTTTGCACATCTACTACAACTGCTTTTGCCGTAATCTTTTTTGTTCCTTTTTCCATAAAATAAAGTATTTCATCTTTAAATACTCTACTATGTGGTATTTTTCTTCCTGCTGCTCCTCTTATAATCATTGTTTTGCTACCATCTAAAATTTTTGATAGTTCTTTTGATTTATCATCACAATATACTAAATGCACCATTTTTTAATTCTCCTTTTCATCTCGATAAATTGTAATTTATCTTTCTGTTTCTTTCAGTATATTTTACTATGTATCTTATTTCATGACAATCAATTTTAATTGATAATATTCATTGAATGATTTCTTAATAAAAACATATACAAAATAGTATTTATAACAACTTTGTTTTTACATTGACAATAATCATGACTTTTACCTATAATGAAAAAGGATAAATCATTTTATAGTGAGAAAAGAGGAATTTTATGCAAAAGAATTATGATGTTATTATTGTTGGAGCTGGACCTGCTGGAATTATGACGAGTTATGAACTCGTCTTAAAAGATCCAAGTAAAAAAGTTTTATTAATTGATAAAGGTCATGATGTCATGAATAGGCATTGTCCTATTAAAGAAAAAAGAATGAAAAGCTGTCCAGTGATTAAAGACAATGAACCTGGATGTTTACCTGCTTGTTCAATTACTGCAGGGTTTGGTGGTGCTGGTGCTTATTCTGATGGTAAGTTTAATATTACAAGTGAATTTGGAGGTTGGTTAACTGATTATTTGGATAATCATGAAGTTGAAGAAATTATTCAATATGTTGATGAACTCTATTTAAAACATGGCGCAACTTTAGAAATTACAGATCCAACAACTGATAAAATCAAAGAAATTGAAAAAAGAGGATACGCTGTTGGCTTAAAACTGTTACGTGCAAAAGTACGTCATTTAGGAACTGAAGAAAACTTACGTATTATGACAGAAATGTCTAATGAATTAAAAAAACATATTGATGAACAATTCAAAACTGCTGTCAAAGATATCTTAGTAGAAAACAATAAAGTCAAAGGTATTATTTTAGAAAATGGTGAAGAGATTTATGCACCTTATGTTGTATTAGCACCAGGTAGGGATGGTTCAACATGGCTCACAAAAATATTTAAGAAACAAGGATTAGACTTATATAATAATCAAGTTGATATTGGTGTTCGTGTTGAAACAAGCAATATTGTTATGGATGAAATCAATACCAATTTATATGAAGGTAAGTTTATTTATAATGCATCAGTTGGTACAAAAGTGAGAACCTTCTGCTCTAACCCAAGTGGACATGTTGTTGTGGAAAATCATTCTGGAACAATGTTAGCAAATGGACACGCATATCATGATCCGAAACTCGGAAGTCCAAATACCAATTTTGCATTACTTGTTTCACATGTTTTTAGTGAACCATTTAATGAGCCTAATGAGTTTGCTCATGAAGTCGCAAGACTTGCCAATATGTTATCTCATGGAAGCATTATTGTACAAAGATATGGAGATATAAAAAGAGGAAGACGTACGACTGAAAAGCGTTTAAAAGAAGGATACACAGTTCCAACTTTACCTGAAGCTGTACCTGGTGATTTAGGATTAGTATTACCATATAACACAATGAAATCAATCATTGAAATGATTGAAGCTTTAGATCATATCACTCCAGGTATTGCTAATGAACATACATTGTTATATGGAGTAGAAGCAAAATTCTATTCAGCAAGACCTAAAGTACGTGATGGTTTTGAAAGTGAAATTGATGGTTTATATGTAGGTGGCGATGGTGCTGGCTTAACAAGAGGACTTGCTCAAGCAGGAGCTAATGGTATCATTATTGCTAGACATATTATCAAAAAATCTAAATAAAAAAATTGGTATGTTATAAATTTAATGATATATCACATACAGCAAAGAAAAATAAAAAGTATTGACAATTTTATGATATTTTTATAAAATTATCAGTGTTAACCACGAAGGTTATTTATCACCATGAAGGTGTTTGAAAAAAACATTTTTATGGTGTTTTTATTTTATGGGGGAAATTATATGAAAAATTCAAAAACATACAAAATAACTTTATCAGCACTTTTTTTAGCATTAGGTATTGTTATGCCTTTTTTCACAGCACAAATTCCTTCTATTGGAAGTCAATTATTGCCTATGCATATACCAGTTTTATTATGTGGATTTGTTTTAGGTGGACCATATGGTGCTATCATTGGTTTTATAACACCACTACTTAGAAGTGCACTTTTTTCTATGCCACCAATGTTTCCTACAGCTATATGTATGGCGTTTGAACTTGCTGTTTATGGATTTATGAGTGGTTATTTATATAGACATCTTCAAAAAACAACAATGAATGTATACTTATCTCTTATTACTGCGATGATATGTGGACGTGTTGTATGGGGAATTGTCAGTGTCATTCTATTTAGCATGCAAAATCAAGCCTTTTCTTTATCAATGTTTATTGCAGGAGCATTTGCTAATGCAATGATAGGAATTGTTTTACAAATCATTATTATTCCTCTTTGTATTATGGCTTTAGAAAGGGCTCATTTGATATATGAATAATCCTCTCTGGAGTAAGTATTTTCAAGAATACCCTTTTTCAACCATACAAGATTTCATCAAATATTTATATCAATCAACTCTTGGATCTGCGCATTTTATCACAGATCCTTCAGAAAATTTTGAGGCTTTTATCAATGAATATCATTCTATTGATCATGATGACCAACATGTTTTATATGAACCTCTCAACGAAGATTTTGGACGTATTCATCTAGAAGCATTAAATGAACAACATCTTAAAATAATACATCAATGGATTTTAAAAAGTGTGTCAGTCACTTCATCAAAAGATTCTTTGATACAATGTTTTAACAAAGTAGAAAAAGGCATTTTAGAAGGATGGATTCCTTTTTCACTTGAATCATGGCAAACAGAAATAAAAAATTATCAACAAAACGGATGTCCTGCTGTTTCACATAGTCAGATTTTTAAACAACACTATCATCCACATTATCGTATTATAAAAAAGGAATATATACCTTTAATGCATATCATGCAACAAATTGATGAATTACCTCCTTATAGTATCATTGCTATTGAAGGACAAAGTGGTTCTGGAAAAAGTAGTCTCGCTAATATGTTACATGAAATTTATAACTATCCAATCATTCATATGGATGACTTTTTCTTACAAAAGCATCAAAGAACATTAGAAAGACTCAATGAAGTTGGTGGGAATATAGATTATGAACGTTTTTATCAAGAAGTGATTACTCCAATAAATCAACATCAATCATTTGATTATTCCATTTTTGATTGTCAATCAATGTCTATACAAGGGCAAAGACATATACATTTTGATTCTCAAATTATTGTAGAAGGAAGCTATAGCTTACATCCATTTTTTCAAGACTATGCATCTTTTTCTATTTTCTTATCATTGCCTTTTGAATTACAAAAGCAAAGAATAAAAAAACGAAATGGTGACAAAATGTTAGAAAGATTTATTCATGAATGGATTCCTAAAGAAAATCAATATTTTCAATATTTTGATATAGAAAAAAAAGCTGATATGATCATAAAAAATGATTCCCTTTAATAGAGAATCATTTTTTATTTGTTGCCATCACTCCAACTAATTTATGTGGAGTATAAAGTTCTTCTAAATATTGTAATTCTTCTTTAGAAAGTTTCATATCAACAGCTTTAATGGCAGTATCGATATGACTCTTTTTCGTTGCGCCAATAATTGGAGAAGCGACTTTACTCATTAACCATGATAAAGAAATTTCACTCATTGAGACTTCTTTTTGATTTGACAATTCAACAACTCTTTGAATAATCTGAGAATCAGCATTTTCACTTGCATCATATTTTCCCTTAGCATACGTATCTTCTTTTAATCTTTGAGATGTCTCTCCTGGCTTTTTTGCAAGGCGTCCTGATGCCAAAGCACTGTATGGAGTCATAGCTATATTATGCAAGTCGCAATATGGTTTCATTTCTCTTTCTTCTTCTCTAAAAATCAAATTATAATGTCCTTGTACTGTGATAAATGGTTCATATCCTTTTGCTTTTGCAATTTCATTAGCTTTTGCTAATTGCCATGCATAACAATTAGAAATTCCAATATATCTTATTTTATGACTCTTTATCAATGTATGCAAAATATCTAACGTTTCTTCTATTGGCGTATATTCATCCCACATATGCATAATATATAAATCTATATAATCACTTTGTAATCTTTCTAAGCTTTTATTTAAGCATAATTCAATATGTTCTCTTGCACTGATTCCTTGTTGAACTTGTTCCAATGTTCGAGGTGTATATTTTGTTGCTATAATGATATCCTCACGTTTGATACATTCCTTTATAAATCTTCCTACATACTCTTCGCTTGTTCCTCCTTGATATGCCATAGCTGTATCAAAAAAGTTGATACCTTGATCAAAAGCATACTTCATAATTTCTTTTGATTCTTCATATGGCAATGTCCATGAATGCATTCCTTTTGATGCTTCCCCAAAGCTCATACACCCTAAACAAACACGTGATACCATTAAATCTGAATTCCCTAATTTTATATACTCCATAATTATCTCCTTTAATCTTTTTGACGAATGACTTCTTTTAAAACAAATTGATGATTGCTATAACAATAAACAAATATGCAACAATTCCCAAATCCTTTTTTTAACTCATCACCAGGATCTTGAATAGCTCTTAAAAAATTATAACATGCACCACTATGACTGACTGCTAAAACACAATGATGATCATCTTTTTCCATGATATCAGTTAAAGTTTTCATCATTCTATCTCTTGTTGTATTTGAAGACTCTCCTCCATATTGAAGATAAAAAGTCTCACAATCTTTTGGTGTCAAATGTTGATTTAAACGTTCACTTTCTCCTTCTAGCTCACCATAAAAATTCTCTTTTAATCCTTTTAATCTGACATATGACATATCAACAACAAGTTCTAAAGTATCACTACATCTTTCACTTGTAGAAGAATATGCATGGTCAAAAACAATATGATGTTCCTTAAAATATTGTCCTGCTTTTTTTGCTTGCTGCTGACCTTTTTTTGTTAATGGTGAATCACACCATCCTTGAATTTTATGTTGGGCATTAAACAATGTTTCTCCATGACGCATTAAGTATAATAGTTTATCCATTACTTCTTTATAAGCTGATAAGCTTCTCCTGGTGCTAAAACATGAATACGTTCAGGATGAACAATATGTTCAAATAAATCTAATGGATTCCCATTAAATGGTGTCATAGTTGGAGCATCAACACAACCCCAATGAATACAAATCAAGTCACTGTTTGGATAAGCATTCGCAAGCTGAATTGCCCCTTCTAATGTGATATGCCATTCATTATCAGCAAAATCAAATAAAATAACATCTGGTTCAGGCATATGTAAATGTTCATCTAATAAACGTGAATCCCCTGGTAACCATATTGTTCCATCTTGTGTCTCAATCCAATATCCACAATAATCTTTTTCTTCCCAATATCTATATTGCCATTTTTGTGATCCATTTTGCCAATTATGCAATGCTTTTGTGACAGTTACCTTGATATCATTAATAAAGAAATTGTCATGAATATCATGCTTTTGAGTAGGATATCCTTCTTCACTCATCACATCAGCAACATAGCTTGGAGCATGGTATGAAAGACAAACATTTTTTACATCTTGACATGTTGCTCTTGAAAAATGGTCATTGTCTATATGTGTAATGAGTAAACCATCTAAGGTAGGAATATCTTCTATAGATAAAGGGATATCATAAAGTAATGGCATATCAAATCCTTTTAAAACAGGATCAATCATTATATTTGTTTGATGAGAATGAATCATAGCACCTCCTTGTCCAAGCCAATAAATCTTTGTTTGGCAATCTTCTTGAAAACACCTTTGATTCATAAATATAGTTTGTGGAGCTATAGCTTGTCCACTTTGACTTTGTCTTATTTTCATTATAAAACCTCCTTTGACAATATCTTATATCATCACAAAAGGAGGTGCAACAAACAGTTTATTCATTTTGTCAATAAATTGACTTTTTTATAAAAAAGTCAATGTCTTTGATATGGATTACCTTGAGTCTTTCCATTTTCAAATAGCTTTTCCATACCTACACTTCTCAATTGAGTAATAATATCTGCCATTTCTTCGCAACTTGAAGACATATCAGATAAAATCCAAGACAAAACCATACTACTTGATGCATTTGCATGATACTCTGTCGCAAAGCGTAAAGCTTCTGGTATTTCTTCTTTTCCATAAAGTGTTTGATGCCATTTGAGATCAAATTCTTTACAATGCTTAAACATATAATCTTTTAAACAATTTTGATCATTCCTTAAGCATGCTTGTTTCATAAATAAATGATATTTTTTCATATTATAAAATGATTTTAAAAGCTGTGTATAAAAATCGAAATCTGTTTCTCCATCTTGAAATCCAACTATAATTTTATGGGTATAAATATATTGAATCAAATCATTTTTATCAATAAAATGATTATAAAATGTTTGCTTGCTCACATGACTTTCATTGAGTATTTGCTTAATTGTTATTGAATCTAAATGAGTTGTTTCACATAATCTTAATAAAGCTTCAGCGATTATATTTTTTATATCAATAGCCATTTTATCAACTCCTTCTTATTTTTATTATATCATAATCTTTTCTTTCGTCATCATAAAAATTATGATAAAATAATAATGGTGAGAAAAAATGAAAAGATGTGCGTGGGCAAAAAATCAATTACTAAATGATTATCATGATCATATTTGGGGCAAACCTCAACATGATGAAAAAATGTTATTTAAAATGTTAATATTAGAAGGACTTCAGGCTGGTTTAAGCTGGGAAATTATTCTCAAAAAAGAAGAAGCATATAGACAGGCATTAGATGATTTTGACTATAAGAAAATTGCATTATATGATGAGAGAAAATATGAAGAATTAATGAATACCCCTTATCTTATTAAAAACAAATTAAAAATGAAAGCTATTATAACAAATGCTAAAGCTTTTCTTGATGTTCAAAAAGAATTCCAAAGCTTTGATTCTTATATATGGTCTTTTGTTGATTTTAAGCCTATTGCTCATACATATCAAGCTTCATCAGATGTTCCATCATTTGACGAACTTTCAACACGCATTTCTCATGATTTAAAAAAACGTGGATTTCGTTTTGTAGGTCCTACAATTATCTATTCTTACTTACAAGCCATTGGTATATATAACGATCATGAAATTGATTGCGATTTCTATTGATTTTTTTTCAAATTTATAATATAATGATTGAGCAATGAAAAAAGGATATGCCCGAGTGGCGAAATTGGTATACGCACAGCACTCAAAATGCTGCGGTTCTGCCATGTCGGTTCGAGTCCGACCTCGGGCACCATTTAAAACTTAGATTAACTTAGGTTAATCTTTTTTTATATAAACTTTGATAAACATCATTTCTATACTGTATCTTATTCTTAGATAATTATTCTATTTCAAAATAGTCTCATTATCAAATCCGCAATAAGAAAACTGATTCATTTCCCCAAAACACTTTTTTCCATTTTCAAAAGATGTACGTTTTCATTTACATCATAAACGAATCTTTGTATAATAATTGAGGTGAAGACAATGAATATATTATTTGAAAAACAAATGAAAGATCTTTTAAAAGATGAATATAATGATTTTAAAACAGCATTAGAGAAACCAGCAATCAAAGCATTTTATACCAATCCATTAAAACCTCATGTTATTTCTTATTTAGATACTGATTACATTCAACCCCATGTTGTATGTAAAGATGGATATTACTTTGATTATGAAAACTATCCTCTAGGAAAATCACCTTTTTTCTTATGTGGTTGTTATTACATTCAAGAACCAAGTGCTATGCTCGTTTCTCATTTTTTAAATGTCAAAGAAGATGATTATATCTTAGATATGTGTGCTGCACCAGGTGGTAAAACGTGTGCTATCGCTTCTCAACTTTCTCATCAAGGACTTATGATTGCTAATGATATCGTTCCTTTAAGAGCAAAAATTCTTTCAGAAAATATTGAGAGATTTGGTTTAAAAAATACCATTGTCACAAATTGTGATCCTGTCCTCTTTCAAAAACAACTCCCCCACTTTTTTGATAAGGTCATTTTAGATGCTCCTTGTAGTGGTGAAGGTATGTTTAGAAAAAATGACCAATCTATAGAAACATGGTCAATAGAAAAAATTCATGAATGTGTTTCTATTCAAAGACAACTTATTGATGAAGCTATGTTTGCTTTAAAACCTGGTGGTCAATTGATTTATTCAACATGCACTTATAATATTCACGAAAATGAAGAGCAAGTTCAATATATCCTAGATCATTATGATTGTTCATTAATTCCTTTACAAAAAAGTCATGGTATGAAGGAAGGAATCAATATGAGTGAGGTTGTACGTCTATACCCTCACCATTATCAAGGAGAAGGTCATTTTATTGCTCTTATTCAAAAACATGGAGAAGAATTGCCAACAAAAGTAAAGGCTCAAAAGCCAAAAATATCTAAGCAAAATCTTAAGCTTGTGGAAGATTTCTATAAACAATACTTGAATATTCCTGTACCTAAATATCTCTATGAAAATAATCAGCATATCTATGCTTTGCTTCCACAATTTCCAGAGATGAAAGGAATCAGAATATTAAGAAATGGTCTATATTTGGGTGAATGTAAGAAGAATCGTTTTGAGCCTAGCCATGCTCTCGCATTAACACTTCATAAAAATGATGTTAAACAGTCTTATACTTTTCATGAAAATGATGAAGACATTAGAAAATATATTCATGGAGAAACAATAGAAGGAAGTCAACAAAAAGGTTATGGTGTTATTTTTGTTGAAGAATTTCCACTCTCCTTTTATAAAGAGAGTGGGCATCAAGCTAAAAATTTATACCCAAAGGGGCTAAGACGATGAATATATATGAAGAACTTCAACATATCTTTTTTACAAATATAGAACAATATTGTCATGGCATTTACAAAGAAAAAGCATATTTTCACAGTTTGCAAGTTTGTGCCCTTTGTCAAAAACTTGCTATACAAAATAATTTAGATATTGAAATTGCTGCCATCATGGGTCTTTTTCATGATTATAGTCAATTTATCAATCATTCTTCATTTCAACATGCAATAAGAAGCAAAGAGCTTCTTATTCCTATCTTAAAGCAAACATCTCTTTCATTAGAGAAACAAAAGATTATCCTTTATGCTATTGAACATCATAGTGATAAAGAAAACGAACACGATATATATAGTGAATTATTGAAAGATGCTGATGTTCTTGCACAATATTTACAAGAACCTGATAGAATATTTAAAAAGAGCTATTTAAAGAGATTAAAAAAATATCTACCAAGGTAGATATTTTTTTACTTAATCATATTTTCTAATGCTTCATAAGGCATAAATCCCATTTGACGATTTACTGGTTGACCATTTTTAAAAGTTATCAATGTTGGAATAGATTGAACTTGAAATTGCATTGCTAAAGAAGTTTCTTGATCAACATCAACCTTTACAACTTTGATTTCTGGATGTTCCTGTGCTAACTTTTCAATACTTGGTGCTAACATTTTACAAGGTCCACACCAATTTGCATAAAAATCAACAAAAACCAATTCGTTTTGAGAAATTAAGCTTTGAAATTCTTGATTATTAACATGTAATACACTTGACATATATATCATCCTTTCTTTTATAGTATGATAGCTCTCTATCAATCTATTCAAAGATTATCATAGATATTTCTTTTTTTCAACTTATATGCTTTTTATCTTACACTCTATTCTCTAGACCTGTATTTTTAAAATGAAAATAGAAAGGAAAAATAGATATAACATTCAATAAAACAATCAATGAAAGTGAATAAATAATAGATTCCCATTGTAATATATCATAAGTGTTTCCAAAAAAGAATAAAGCCAAACTATATCCCACAATAATTAAATATAATGCCTTAAAAATATAAATAGACAAAATCTCTCTTTTAGTAAAGCCTATCAATTGATATGTAGAAATAGTCTCTTTTTCTTTATACATTTCATAAGATGCATGATAGAAATACATACAACAGAAAAATAATACAAAGATGGACTGTGAATATGAAGGAGAAGGCGAATAATCTATCACACTTTCTTCAGTGGCATCAACATATCGAATAGGTTCTTCAAAACTTAATACAAAATCAAAAGTTCCTTTCTTTTTACTTTCTAATGTATCAAATTGAGCATATATTGCTTGCTCATCATAAGAGAACATATCATAATGATCTTGTGATAATACCACAAATATTTCACTCATAAAAGGATATCGTTCATTAACGATTTCAACAATTTCATAATCTTGTCCTTGTATTTTAATCATATCTGATAAACAAAGTTGATAATTGTCAGCAACTTGTTCTGAAATAGCAACTTGTCTTTCATTAAGTTCTTCAATATATTGATAAACATTCTGATTTGGTAAATAAACATAAATCTCTGCATCTACTGACATATCAATTTCTTCATCAAAAGTATAATAATAGACAAGAATCTGTGCTTGTTTTTGCAAAAGACTTATAGAGTCTTTAGGAAAATGATTTCCATAAAACCTCATATCAATATAATCATCTAATAAAACAGTATCATCCAAGTAGGTATCCTCTTGTCTTTGATTATTAACTAATACCATCACATTATATCCTATTACAAAAATCATCAAACATTTTATCCACAATTCCTTTTTTGAAACCAATTGTCTCCAAGCCAAATAAAATGGTCTCATGTAATGACGCTTATGATAACGATAATAAAAATACTGAAATTGTGATCCATCAAATGTTGATGCCAATATATTTCGTAAAGACGAACGAAGCGGTAAAAAGAAACTGAAAAAAACAAGACAAAGGACAAAAAACAAACAAATAAGAAAGGCTGACAATGTATAATGACAATATATAGAAGTAGGAAATATGATCGATTTCAATAGAAAAAAGATAAAATGAGAGATCATTATTGAAATTATTGTCAGAATGCATGCTTGAAAAAGGATGATAAACAGCAACTGCCTGTGTGTTGCACCAATTCCTCTTAAAAGAGCAAAGTCATGTTTTTTATCCTCAAAAGAAGACAAAGTAACGCCAGTTAAAATGGAAAAAGCTAATAAAAATGTTATAAAATAGACAAATGTCAATATATATGCTTTTTCAGCATCAGTTACAAATAGACCGTTATATATAACAGAAGCTTCCTGTGATGTCACTGTTGCATTTTGAACATCTAAAAATAATTCAGATTGTTCTATTTGATCACTATATCCAACATATCCATATTCATAAGGATTTTCTGTAATACCAACAACTTGAAAATCTTTAAGTATGTTCTGCCCATTTTCATACCACAAAATTTGAATTTGTTGATTTATTTTCTCATCATATCCCCAGGCTTTTAAAAAGTGCTTTGAAACAAGCAATTCATCTCTTGCCTTTGGCATATGACCTGCTTGTACAGATATTCCTAATATTTCATAATCTCCCTCAACATATTTGATATTTGGCACTCCTATAATATCATGTCTAATTGCTGAATGAATTCGCTCATCACCATACTGCATCTCTACACCATTAACCACAAAATGGACATCTTTGATATCTTTTCCACTTTCTTCAAGCAGAGAATATTGATAAGTTTGATTAGTAAAATTTTTAAGAGAAAACAAAGGCGACAAATAGCTTACTATTATGATAATTAAACATGCAATGATTAATGTTATAATAGTTATCCAAGTATCTTTTTTATGTGTTTTTAAATCATGCAGTGCATAAAATGAAAGAAAATTACTTTTCATCAGTATCACCTACAATTCGTCCATCCTCTAATGTAATAATGCGATCAGCATAAGAGGCTATTGTTTCATCATGTGTTACAACAACCAATGTCTGCTTATATTTCTTTTGAGAGAATTTTAAAAGTTCTATTACCTCTTGAGAACTCTTGCCGTCTAAATTACCAGTGGGCTCATCAGCTAAAATAATAGCAGGTTTACAAGCAAGTGCTCTTGCAATAGCAACTCTTTGTTGCTGTCCACCAGATAGTTCTTTAACAAACGCTTCTTTTTTATCTTCCAAATTTAAAGTATTTAATATTTCATCAATATATTCTTGATTTTCTTTAAGATGATCTAAATGAATAGGTAAAACAATATTTTCATAAACATTTAAATTTCCAATCAAATTAAAGAATTGAAAGACAAAGCCTATTCTTCTCCTACGAAATCTTGATAATTGATCATCTCGCATTTCATAGATAGACTTTCCTTCTAATAAGACTGTTCCCTTTTGTGGTTTGTTCAACCCACCCATTATATGAAGCAAAGTCGATTTTCCACTTCCACTTGTTCCTACAATAGCAACAAAACTTCCTTCTTCAATAAATAAATCAACATTAGATACAGCATCAATTTTATTTTCATCATATCCATAGCTTTTTCTTACACGATGTAGCTCTAATAGTGACATACCTTTCACCTCCTATCTTTAATATACTTCTTCTTTCTTACATTTTAGTGACACTATACTTACTTTTGGTTATTTTTTTAGGAAGTGCTATTGTAAACAATGCTCCGTGATGATTCTTTGCTGAAATAGTTCCATGATGTTGATGAATAATTGCTTGACTGACAGAAAGTCCTATACCAATACTTTCTTTTTTATGTACATTATGATAAAACCTTTCAAAAATATGTGGCAAATCATCTTTTGAAAAACCAGAACCATTGTCTTGAATATATAAATAAGTTTCCATTAGAGATTCTTTACAGCTAATCATGACTTGCGAACACTCTTCTTGTTCAACACAATTCTTAATAATATTTTCTAAAGCTTCTTCAAACCATCTTGGATCACAATAAATCTCTTTACTAAATTCACATTGTATAGTGACCTGATATTTATCTAATAAAGGTTTCAAATTCAAACGTATGTTTTCAATAAGTAATGATAACGAACATTCCTGAAAATGATACTGTATTGTTTGTGATTCTATTTTTGCTAAATGTAAAAGTGATTCAATTAATGATTTCATTCTTTGTGTCTGATAAATCATGTCTTCAATATGACTTTCTTCTTGGGGAATTTTTTCGAGTAGAATATCTTCTTTTAACATAAGTGATGTGAGAGGTGTTTTCATTTGATGTGAAATGTCTTCAACATAATCTTGGATTTTCTTTTGTTCTAGGGATAATTGTTCTAACATATGTTTGATTCTTTTATCTAGTAAATAAAGCTGTGACGAAAGAACAGATATATAACTCTCTCCATCTATCCATTCATTGATATCTTTTTGTTCTAAAATATTTTCACTTGTTTGAATTAAATTCAATAATGAAAGCTTTATATGCCTGATTGATATCAAGTAGCATATTAAACCTATAAAAAGTATAACAAATATCAACAGACATACTTTTGATGCTTCAAAAAAATAATCTATCAGAGTTAGCATCATTGCTATTATTAAACATATTATCAAACTTAATGAATATATTGTTTGCCCCTTTGTTACTCTTGTTTCCATCTATATCCCACTCCCCTCACTGTTTCTATATAATCTTTTCCTTGATAAGTTCCTAACTTTTCTCTCATTCTTTTGATATGAACAGAAACAGTATTATTTTCAATCATATGTCCTGTTTTTTCCTCAATGAGTTCAGTAAGCCTTTCTCTTGTCATAACCATTTTTTGATATTTAACAAATAAAAAAAGCATTTCATAACTTATAGCACTTAATATGATTTCTTCATCATTTTTATAAACATGATACCCTTGTGTATCAATAACTAAATCATCTATAACAATCACATCATTTTTAATCGTTCTTCTCATTATACTTTTGATTCTTGCAATCAGTTCACTTGCTCTAAATGGTTTAATAATATAATCATCACCGCCTCTGTTTAATGCTTCTACAATTGTGCCTTCATCATCTTTAGCTGTTAAAAAAAGAATAGGAACTGATGATAAATCTCTTATTTTTTGACATAATGATATTCCATTTCCACCAGGCAATTGAATATCGATTAGCACAAA
Organism: uncultured Erysipelotrichaceae bacterium; assembly: GCA_951801965.1. GTDB lineage: Bacteria > Bacillota_I > Bacilli_A > Erysipelotrichales > Coprobacillaceae > CATOPA01. The sequence goes on from CATOPA010000005.1 coordinate 19,365, forward strand.
TTGTATATTCTTATTAAAAGCATTTAATGCTTGTTGATAGGAAAAAGCTTGTACAACATCATATCCTTTCATCATGAGCAGTTCTTTAAGAGAATTTTGAATAGCATCATCATCTTCTACAATAAGTATCATTTTTTTCACCCTCCTTTTTTCATTATAACATAAAAAAAGAATTAACATGAAAGCTAATTCTTCTTTTTCAATTATAATGATTGGTCAGCTGTAAAAACAACACCTGCACTTTGTCTTGCTTGAGTTGCGATAGTCATAGCAATCAAGCTCTTTTCCATCATCTGATTTGCTCTATCAAAATCTTTATTCTCAAAAATCTTCACAAATTCCTCAAATTCATAATACATTCTATGTGTTTCACCTTGAAGATCATATTCTTCTTCTGTTCCATCATTTCTCAACAACTTAAATCCTCTCAAACCATTCGCAGGTGTTGTAATATTGATGCACCCTTTATCTCCTTGAATGCTTGTTGAAATAGGTGCTTTACAATCCTTTGCACCAATCAAAACAGCTTTAAAAGATTCATAATCCAATGTAATGATTCCTGAAGTATCTATACCCTTTTCAACATTTGCTTGATATTGAACTTTCTTTGGCATACCAAATAATGCAACCATTAAATGAATATTATAAATATTCAAATCCATTAAAGCACCACCAGACTTTGTATAATCAAAAGCTGGTAATATATTTCCTTCTTTAAAAGCATTATAGCGAGATGAATATTGTGAATAATTAGCAGTCACAATTTTCACATTTCCAACTTCATCCATCATTTCTTTCATTTTCAATGTATTTGGTAAATATTGTGTAGAAATAGCTTCTAATAAAAGTAAATTCTTTTCCTTAGCCATTGCATTTAAAATTTCTAATTCTTTGATATGTGAAGTAAATGGTTTTTCACAAATAACATGTTTATTGTTTTCTAATGCTTGTTTTGCCATTGAAAAATGTAAATGATTAGGAACACCAAGATAAATCACTTCAACATCATTATCCTTTAGCATATCTTCATAACATTCATATGCTTTTTTTACACCATTTTCCTTAGCCAATGCTTGAACTTTTTCATATTCTGCTGGAATAGAGGCAATAGCTTCTAACTCTACACCTTGCACATCATGAATAAAGCGGAACAAGTCATTAACAATCATTCCACAACCAGTTATACCTAACTTCATGTTATTTTGCCTCCTTAGCAACTACAGTCGCTTCTTCGATAATCTTTAAAACTTCAATAACTTCTTCATCTTTCACAATCTTTTCACCATTGTTAAATAAAACATCATAAATATTATCGTAAATAATACCATAATCTCCTATTTCAGTAGGCACTTTTTGAGTAATATCATTTCCTTCATCATCAATAAATGATAAAGTTCCCCACTTATCCTCTGGCAATGGATCAAAACTGATTTCAATTGGTCCTGGTTTTGGTTTTAATGAACTTTGATGTCCTAATGATGGCATCAAGAAACTTCCTTTTCTACCATGAACAATAAATCTTGGATAATCTAATTTAACATAATAACTTGTTTTTACAATCGCTTTTAAACCACCTTCATAGAAGAAATCAATGTCATAATAATCATCAGATTCACCTGGATTATCAATACTTCTACAGTCATAAACAACTTTCTTTGGTTTTCCAAATTGTCCAATAATCTGATCAATAGGATGCACTGCTAAACCATATAAGATTCCAAAACCTTTTCTATCTTTAATGCTTGGACGATAATAATCATAATGAGATTCTACTTCTAAAATATCTCCTAAAACACCTGATTCAATGACTTTTCTTACAGTTCTCATATCTGCATCATAGCGTCTATTTTGATTTGACATAACAAGTAAACCTTTTTCCTTAGCATAAGCAAACACTTCTTTCGCTTCTTGTGATGTCATCGCAAATGGTTTTTCACACAAAACATTTTTTCCATGATCTAAAGCCATCATTGTATAAGAAACATGGAATTGATCTGGTGTATTAACAACAATTAAATTGACTTCTTCATCATTCATGACTTGATCAATATCTGATGTAAAAGTAATATGTGGATACCAAGTTTCTCTTTCTTCATCTCCCACTCTATCTTCTTGTCTACGATAAATATATTTGACTTGAATTGTGTCTTTTCTTCTTTCAACATATGGTAAATGGTAACGACACACACTATTACCAAATCCAATATAAGCAACTACTAACATGATTTATTCCTCCTTGTTTTGATAATTCTATTTTACATATTATCAGAAAGGAAAACAGTCTTTTCCCATGACTTGAAATTAGATTTCATTAAAACAATTCTCTCTTTGAAATCAAATTTCAAAAAAAGAATAAGAGTCTAGCTTATTCTTTTGACATATTTTCTAGTAATTCTTCTATTTTTAAAATAACACCTTGTTCATCGTTAGAATGAACAACTTCATAAGCAATGTCTTTAATAGTTTCAACAGCATTATCCATAGCATAGGCATACTTCACATTTTTTAACAGCTCATAATCGTTCATCTGATCTCCAAAAGCAGCACATTCATCACGACTGAAATGAAGATGATTTTGGAGATGAATCATACCTGACCCTTTATGAATGTGTGTATATTGTATATCCATCCACTCATTTCCTGATGTTAAGATTTTCATACCTTGAGGCAAATCTTTTTGAATATCTTCAACATATTGTTCAACGTGATAGTTAGGATCATGAATGGAAAATTTTAAAATACCATCATCAATTTCATCAATGTTGTCAATAAATTGATAAGCATCATAATGCTTTTCTATTTCATCTTTATAGAGCGAATAGTTTCTATGAATATATGCTCTTTTTTCTCCACAAATGACAACCATCAATTGAGGGTACTTTTTAAAAATGTTCATAATGTCATAAACAATAGACATTTCCATAGTAGAGCTATAAAAAGATTTTTTTCCATGAGAAATGAAAGCACCATTTTCAGCTATATAGTACAATTCATCACAAATAGATGGAAAAGTATTATAAAGATGTAAGAATTGGTTTCCACTCGCTATAACAAACACAATACCTTTTTCTTTAAGTTTTTGAAAAACAGTATAGAACCTTTCATCAAACTGTTTTGATGAATCAAGAAAAGTTCCATCCATATCTGTCGCAATTAATTTAATCATAAATAACCAAAGCTCCCAATTTTACTATTTATCTTCACCATTAGAAAGACATACTTTCTGATAATAGTAGAATGAATCTTTCTTGTATCTTTGATATGTTCCATGACCTTCATCATCAACATCTACATAAATAAATCCATAACGTTTACGAATTTCTCCTGTTCCAGCACTGACAAGATCAATACATCCCCATGTTGTATATCCCATTAAATCTACACCTTCATCTATAGCTTCGCTCATTGCTTCTATATGACTTCTATGATAATCAATACGATATGGATCATGAATTGAACCATCTTCTTCTAAAACATCAATAGCTCCTAAACCATTTTCACAGTTAAATAATGGAATTTGATAACGATCATAGAGTTCATGCAAGAAGAACTTCAATCCTTTTGGATCTTTTGCCCATCCCCAATCACTCACTTCAAGATATGGATTTTTTACTCCACCAATCAAATTACCACCAATCATCTCAGCACCATCATTATGAATTGTTACAAGATTTGTAAAGTAATATGAAAATTCTAAAAAGTCTACTTTTCCATTTTCTAAAATCTTGGCATCTTCTTCACTCACAGTGATGTTGATACCTAATTCTTTCCATAAACGTTTGGCATATGATGGATAATGTCCACGTACAAAAGTATCTGCGCAATAATAGAATTTATCTTGCATACTCTTTTGATTCAATTCTTGATCATAAGGATCACAAGTATATGGGTGTGTAAAGATTCCAGCAACCATACAACCTATTTTCTTTTGAGGATAATGATCATGTAAATATTTGACAACCTTTCCACTTGCTATGAATTGATGATGTAAACGTGTATAAGCATCTTGGATTTCTGCAGTCTGACTTTCATCAATAATTGTAAATTGAGCTGCATTGATTTCATTAAATGTACTCCAATAAGTGACCTCATCTTTATATTCATCAATAGCAAATTTTCCAAATTGATAAAAGTCTTCAATCAGTTGTCTATTAAGCCAGCCATTCATTTCAGTAATATAAAATGCTGGCATATCATATTTGTATAAATGAACTAATGGTTCAATACCATACTTATGACATTCTTGAAAGACGTTATGATAAAAATTGACTCCTTCTTGATTGACTCCACCTTCAATACCATAAGGGAAAATTCTAGCCCATGATAGAGTTAAATTCAAAGCTTTAAAACCCATTTCACCAAATAAAGCAATATCTTCTTTATAATGATGATAAAAGTCTGTTGCTTTATGATTAGGATAAAATTCACCTGGTATACAAGCTAATTTTGCACCTTTTGGCAAATTCACATTTTCAATAGATGCGACTGTTTTACCGTAACTTCCATCTGGCATCTGATAAGTCGCCATACGTGGTGTATCTTTTGTTCCACCAAGTTGATAATCAGTCATATTTGGTGATTTTCCACCTTCATTCCAGCCACCTTCAGCTTGGTTAGCACTAATATCTCCACCCCATAAAAAATTCTTAGGAAAACTCATATCTTATTCCTCCTTATTTCCCTTTTGACATAATATATTGATTGCTTCCTCAATATCTTCCACAATATAATCAGCATGATCTTGAATACTTTGAGGAGAACTCAAAAATGTAAATGATGTATCAACAACATCTAACATAGGTAAATCATTATAAGAATCTCCAATACCTGCAATTTGTTCAAAATGAAAGATTTCTTTTAATTTTATAATAGCCTCTCCTTTAGAACATCCTTTCGCAACAATATCAATAGAATCAACATTCTGAAAGGCTTCTACCTCTTGATATTTCTGATTAATTTCTAAAGTAATTTGTGTTGCTCTTTCAACAGTGCTCTCTATTAAAGAAATACTATAAATATCTTCATCTTTCATGTCCAACACAGAATGAATCTTTGTTCTTTCTCCGTCTTCTTTGATATTTGTGCAATAAAATTTATCTTGTGATAATGTTTGAACAATGAGTTCTGTTTCTTTTTGATATGTTAAATAAATTTCATGAGCAATATCAAAAGGTACAGTCTTTCCATATAACAAATGATAATCTTTATCTAAAATTGCTCCACCTGTACTCACAATAAAAAAATCAGGTTTTAATATCCCTTTCATTGGTCTTAACAAACCTGAAAAAGGTCTACCAGAACAAATACCAAAAAGATGACCATCTTTTTGAAACTCTTTAATTCTTTTTATATCACTTTCTTTAAAACGCTCACTATTTTTAAAAAATAATGTATTATCAAAATCACTCGCTAAAACGTTCATCTCTTCTCCTTTAAATATGAAAGAGAATATGGCATGAGCCATATTCCTCAATCATGTTTTAATCTAAATCTTCACCATTAGATTTAATAACTTTTTGATACCAATAGAATGAATCTTTTCTTGAACGATGTAAATCACCATTTCCTTCATCATCCATATCAACATAAATAAATCCATATTTCTTATCCATTTGTCCAGTTCCAGCAGAAACAAGGTCAATACATCCCCATGTTGTATATCCAAAAAGATTAACACCTTCTTCTACTGCTTCTTTCATATATTGAATATGACGACGATGATAATCAATTCTTGCTGGGTCATGACAAATACCATCTTCATCTTCTTTTTCTATTAATCCAATACCATTTTCAACATCGAACAATGGAACTTGATAACGATCATTAATAATATGTAAGAAATGTTTAAATCCTAATGGATCAATTTGCCATCCCCAAGCATTTGCTTCAAGATAAGGATTTTTAATTGTTCCTAAAACATTTCCACCTGTTGTGTCAAGCATTTCATCTGTATGTGTTGTAATAACACCAGAAGCATAATATGAGAATCCTAAAAAGTCTGCTTTTCCATCTTTTAAAATTTTCTTATCTTCTTCTGTAATTTCTGGAGCATATCCCCATTCATTCCATACTCTTTTTGCAAATGATGGATATTCCCCTCTCACTTGTGTATCAGCACAATAGCAGAAGAAGTCTTGGAATTTTTTATATCTTGCAAATGCATCTTTAGGATCTGGTGTTAATGGATATGACATATTTCCACAGATCATTGCTCCTACTTTGATATTCTCATCAATTTCATGAGCAACAAGTGTTGCTTTTGCTGAAGCAACCATTTGATTATGCATATAAGCAATATTTCTTTGTGCAATATCTCTTGGTGTATCTTCTTGAGGCATAATGATATTTAATTCATTAAATGTCATCCATTTATTAACCAAATCCTTATATTCACTAAAGCATACTCTTGCAAATTCTACAAATTCGTCAATCATGGCACGATTTCTCCATCCACCATGTTGTTCAAGTAATGAAACTGGTTCATCATATTTATATAATGTAATAATTGGATCAATGCCATATTTACGACATTCTTCAAAGACGCTACGATAGAATTCTACACCTTCTTTATTCACTCCACCTTTAATTCCATAAGGGAAAATTCTTGCCCATGAAATAGATGTATTAAAAGTCGTATAACCCATTTCTGCCATTAAAGCAATATCTTCTTTATAACGATGATAAAAATCTGAAGCAACATGATTTGTATAATGCAAATCATCAAAGATAGCAAACCTACATCCTTCTGGCAATTCATCAACAGCTTCCCATTGTTTATGAACTCTTTGACCATTCGCATCTAAATACCAAATTTGACGACGTTCTTTTGTAGAGCCTGCTGTACAATAATCAACTAATACTGGTGATTTTCCTCCTTCATTCCAACCACCTTCAATTTGAGCAGCACTGATTGAACCACCCCATAAAAATCCTTTTGGAAAACTCATTTTTTTCTCCTCCTTATAAATCTTCTCCATTTGTTTCTATAACATGTTTATACCAATAAAACGAATCTTTTTTATAACGTTTGAATGTTCCATGACCTTCATCATCAACATCTACATAAATAAATCCATATCTTTTTGTGACTTGTCCAGTTGAAGCTGCACAAAGATCAATACAGCTCCACATTGTATATCCAAATAAATCCACACCTTCATCAACAGCTTCTTTCATCTTTGCAATATGTGCTTTCATATAATCAACATGATATGGATCATGAATTGAGCCATCTGTTTCTAATGTATCATGTGCTCCTAATCCATTTTCAACAATCAATAAAGGCATTTGATATCTATCATACAATGTATGTAATGCAGTTTTTAATCCTTCTGGATCAATTTGCCATCCCCAGTCACTGGCTTTTAAATAAGGATTTTTCTTTCCTAATGAAATATTCCCTCCCATATTTTCACTATCTGCATGTGTTGTAATACAGTTAGAATTATAATAAGAGAATGCAAAATAATCTGCCTTTCCTTTTTGTAGGTCTTCTTTATCCTCTTCAGTGATATTTAAATGAATTCCATGCTTCTTCCAAATACGTGGAGCAAATGATGGATAATATCCTCTTGCTTGTACATCTGCAGAATAGAAGAACATTTCTTGCATATATGCTAAATTTTCAGCTACATCTTTTGGATCAGGTGTTAATGGATAAGTGAAAATTCCAGCAGTCATACTTCCAACTAAATAATTCTTATTAATAGAATGAGCAAGCTGCACAGCTCTTGCTGAAGCTACTAATTGATTATGCAATTCTTCATAAAGCTTTTGCTTATCATAACTTTCTAAAGAACTTCCAATAATTGTGACCACATTAATTTCATTAAAAGTAATCCAATATTTCACCAAATCTTGATATTCTTCAAAACAAACACGAGCAAACTCAACATATTCATCAATTAACTCTCTATTTGTCCATCCACCCATTTCCTCAATATAATAAACAGGCATATCATATTTGTATAATGTCACAACAGGTTCAATATTCCATTTTTTACATTCTTCTAAAACATTTCTATAGAAATCCACACCTTTTTGATTCACTCCATTTTTCTTACCATATGGAATGATTCTCGCCCAAGAAATAGAAATATTTAAAGCTTTAAATCCCATTTCACCAAAATAAGCAATATCTTCTTTATAATGATGATAAAAGTCTATACCTTCTCTGTTTGGATAAAATTCACCTTCAATTGTTGCATGCTTTGCTCCTTTAGGAAGTTGTGCAGTAATTAAACAAGGTATTTTACCATAAGTACCATCACTATTTTGAAAAGTCACTTGACGAGGAGTTGTTGCTGTGGCACCAGTCATATAATCGACTTCTACAGGTGCTTTTCCATCTTCATCCCAAGCCCCTTCACATTGGGCAGCACTAATATCTCCACCCCATAAGAAATCTTTTCTAAATCCCATAATTAATCTAGATCCTTTCCATCAGATGCAATGACTTTCTTATACCAATAGAATGAATCTTTCTTGATACGATGTAAATCACCAACACCTTCATCATTCATATCAACATAGATAAATCCATATCTCTTATCCATTTGTCCAGTTGTGAATGATACTAAATCAATAGGACCCCAAGTTGTATATCCAAAGATATCTACACCTTCTTCTCTTGCTTTCATCAAGCTTTGAATATGTCCTCTTAAATAATCAATTCTATAATCATCATGAATTGTTCCATCTTCTTCAACTTTATCAAATGCACCCAATCCATTTTCTACATCAAAAATAGGTACTTGATATCTATCATATAAGAAATGTAAGAAATATTCATAACCAACAGGGTCAATTTGCCATCCCCAATCACTTGCCTTTAAGTAAGGGTTCTTCAAATCTGCTGAAGCTCCTGCTGCTCCTAAGGCTTCACCTTCATCTTTATGTGTTGTAATAACATTAGACATATAATAAGAATAAGCTAAGAAGTCAGATTTTCCTTCTAATAAATCTTTTTTATCTTGTTCTGTAATATCTAATTCAACACCATTTTCTTTCCATAATCTTTTTGCATAAGATGGATAATATCCTCTAATCATTGTATCTGCGCAATATCCAAATTTATCTTGGAAAGCCTTATAATTAGCAATAACATCATTTGGATCACAAGTATATGGATAACTACAGAATCCTGCAATCATACATCCAACACTGATATTTTTATCAATTTCATGAGCAACTTTCACAGCTCTTGCTGAAGCAACCATTTGATGATGCAATTCTGTTAAAGAAACTTGTTTTCCTTCTTTTCCTTCAAAATGAAGTAATATGTTAATTTCATTAAAAGTTAACCATTTATCAACTAAATCTTTGTATTCTTCAAAACATACACGAGCAAATTCAACAAATTGATGAATCATTTCTCTATTTGTCCATCCACCATATGTTTCTTCTAGATAAACTGGCTCATCATACTTATATAATGTAATGACTGGATCCATACCATATTTTCTACATTCTTTAAAAACATTACGATAGAATTCTACTCCAGCCTTATTCACTCCACCTTCAACACCATGTGGGAAAATTCTTGCCCAAGACACAGTTGTATTAAAAGTTGTAAATCCCATTTCAGCAAATAAAGCAATATCTTCTTTGTATCTATGATAGAAATCAATACCAACATGATTTGTATATCTTACATCATCAAATAAAACATACTTTGCTCCTTTTGGTAAATGATCAAATTGTCTCATTTTTCCTCTTGTTCCATCTTCATTCAAATAATGAATGAAGCGTCTATCCTTAGTTGTCCCTGGATCTCCAAAATCTACTTGTACTGGGCTTTTTCCATCTTCATCCCAAGCTCCTTCACATTGAGCAGCACTAATTGAACCACCCCATAAAAACTTATCTGAAAAACTCATCTTTATTCCTCCTTTTTTACTTGATTTTTCCTTTTATCATATCAATAAGTATAAAGTTTAAAAACTTCTTATTGTTTAATCATATATTTATCATTTTATATATATTCTTTTTGTATTCAATGTATCCTTTTCCTTTTGTAATTTGATTTCAAAAAATCAAAAACATGATGAAATTAGATTTCAAAGTTATTCATAATTTGTTATAATGTGCTTATGGAGGGAAGAAATATGATCAAAGAACTTATTTCAACAACAACATTTACACATCAAGAACAAGCAGTTGTTACATACATCTTAGAAAATCCTAAATGCTTATTACATGACAATGCTAAAGAACTTGCTAAAAAAACATATGTCAGCTCACCTACAATTATTAGACTTGTCAAAAAATTGGGATTTAAAGGATATCTAGACTTTCAGCACACATATATTCAAGAATATATGATGCATGAAAATAATAAAACACAAACGATTACCAAAGAAAGTAGTATTGATGATATTATCTCAACACTACCAGAAATATATAAACAAGTCTTTTTAGAAACACAGCATATTATGCATAAAGAATCCTTTGTAAGAACAATCAATTACATGTTGCAGGCAAAACAAATTGACTTTTATGCTAATGATAACAATTTTTCTCAAGTACAATCTGCTTGTTTAAAACTAACGTCTCTTGGTATAAGAGCCCAAGCTTTCAATACCATTAGTCAAAGTTATGTTGACACATTTCAACCACAAGATGTTCTCTCTTTTGTTGTTAGTCACTCTGGAAAAAATCAAACGATGGTTGATGCTGCCTACTATTTGCGAAAAAAACGAACTCGTGTCATTGCAATTACAGGTAAATTTGATCCAACCTTAGAACTGATTTGTAATGAAAGCTTATATATTGATGTTTCTGATCACAATGCTCCTGAAAACATCATTCTTTATGGATTATCTATTTATTATATTATAGATATTCTTGTTGTTGCTTTGGCTGCTAAGAAAAATAAACTCATTTATAGGAAAAGACATCAATAATATCTTTTCCTTTTTTTCTTAAAAAGTTTTTCTTATATCTTCCATAGCTTGAATAATGTCTAATGAATCTTGATGTGACATTCTTGAACTTTCAAATTTCTGATTTTTCAAGCATTGATGAACTTCTTCAATTTCAGTAAAGAAATCATCATAAATATACTTTCTTTCAAGTGTATACTCTTGTCCATCATTAAGAAGAATTGTTGCTTTTTCTGGTCGATAAAAAAGATTTGCAATCATTTTTCCTTTTGTACCTATAATTGTCATCTTCTTCTCTTTGTTTTCATTCATTGCAATATCAACAAGAGCAGTTTGTCCATTTTCAAAAACAAGTTCAATAATATCATTAGCATCAATTTCATCAATCATCTGAACAGTTGAAGAGATTTTTTGAATTGGTGAATGAATATAATCAAAGATAGATGCTAAATTATAACTTGCAACATCATTTAAAATACCACCTTGATCTTTTTCATGAAGATAATGTCCAGGGCGATAAGGAGCATTATAAGCAAAGCATGTCTCAACTCGTTGAATATCTCCTAAAACATGATCATCTAGGGCTTTTTTTATATCAGCAATCAATGGGACAAATCTTGTTTTCATAGCTTCCATAAAAAATGTTTGATTTTGTTTTGATAAATCACATAATTCTTTTGTTTCTTGATAAGATAAAGTTGCTGGTTTTTCACAAAGAACAGCTTTTTTTCTTATCAATGCTTCTTTTGCCCAACGATAATGATCTTTATGGCGTGTTGCTATATAAATAGCATCAACTTGTGGATCATCTAACAACTCAAAATAATCTTTATAAACTTGGATTTCTGGAAACTTCTCTTTATAATAATTTCTCTTTTCTTCAGTAAAAGATGCTACTGCATAAAGTTCACCTTCTTGGCTATGAAAAAGACTTTCAATAAATCTTGCTGCTATATTTCCTGCTCCTAAAATACCCCATTTAACCATCGTTCTTCGTCCTTTCTTGAATCAAATTCTGATACCAGTAAAATGAATCTTTCTCTATTCTCTTCAATGTCCCTTCTCCATTGTCTTCTCTATCTACATAGATGAATCCATATCTCTTTGACATCATTCCTTCACTCGTTGAAACAACATCCATCGCTGCCCATGTCAAGTATCCTATCACTTCTACTCCATCTTCTATCGCTTTTTCCATCTCTTCTATATGTTTGCTTAAATACTCTATACGATAATCATCATGGATCTTTCCTTCTTCTACCTTATCATATGTTCCTAACCCGTTCTCTACTATCATGATTGGAACTTCATATCTTTCATACATCCTATTCAACATATTTCTCATCCCTTTTGGATCTATTGTCCATCCAAATGCTGTTCTTTTTAACATTGGATTGTCTCTTGTTCCATCTGTCGATGCTAATGATGATTTATAATATGAAACTGCTATGAAATCTAATGTGTTTTCTTTCATGAACTTTAAGTCTTCTTCTTTCAGTTCAATTTGATATTCTTTCATCTCTTTGACAAAATAGTATGGAAAATGTCCTTTTACCATTACATCTGTATAACGGCTATCTTTTCTCTCTTCTTCCATCATCTTCTCATAGTCATCTGGTGATGATGTTAATGGATAATATGGTGTCCCTGCTACTTCACAGCCTACCTTGAGTTCTTTATCTATATCATGACATGTTTTCACTAATACTGCATTCGCTAACAGTTTATGATAGGCACATTGATGCAAGACTTCCTCTCTATCTTCTCCTGGCTTTAAGACTGTTCCTCCAACCATATATAAGGCATGATTCATGACATTAATTTCACAGAATGATATCCAATACTTGACTCTATCATGATATCTTTTCACAATTGTTTTGACATAGTGTTCATAAAGCTCTACTGTCTTTCTATTATAAAATCCATTATATTTTTCTACGACCCATAATGGCATATCAAAATGAATTGTTGTAATAATAGGTTCTATATTATATTTTAGCAGTTCATTAATGACATCATCATAAAACTTCAATCCTTCTTCATTAGGTTCTAATGTATCATCTAAGAAGATACGTGACCATAATACAGAAAACCTCAATGCTTTTAATCCAAGCTTTCCATAAAGTGCGATATCTTCCTTATAATTCTCATAAAATTCTACACCTTTTTGTGATGGATAGAAACCATCTGGTCTTTGCATATATTCTCCAGGCTGATCTAAATATTGAAAACGTGTTTCTCTACCTTGTGGAATGATATCAACAACTGTTTCACTTCTTGATGAATATCCTCCTTCACATTGCCCTCCACTGATTGAGCTTCCCCATAAAAAATTACTCATATGACTCACCTAATATTTTGAGTGTTGATCCACAACCAACTCCTGCACGATCAATACCTTTTTCTATCAATTCAATCAATCTTTCTTGAGAACGTACACAACCTGAACCTTTTACTTTAATACGTTCATTAGCTTCTTTAACCATCATTTCAATTAATTGTGGATCTGCTCCTACAATATGTTCCCCTTTAAAATAACCAGTTGATGTTTTAATAAAGTCTGCATTTCCTTTTACACAACACTCTATAGCTTGTTTTACTTCATCAGTTGTAAGAGCATCTGTTTCTACAATAACCTTTAGTCCTACCTGATTGTGATGACATAATTGACTCATAGCAGCGATTTCATCAATCACTTCATCATATTTTTGACTTTTTATCAATCCATAGTTTGCGACCATATCAATTTCAAAAATATCACCTTTATCAATAATGGCTTGGCACTGTGCCAATTTAGATTCTTTATGACTTGAACCAAAAGGGAAATCACAAACAACACAAAGCTTTGTCTTTGTATCCTTGATGCACTGCTTTGCTAAATCAATAGCATCAGGATTCACACATACTGTTTTACATCCACAGTCAACACCAATCATAATATTTTTTCTTAATTGTTCAACACTCATTGCAGGATCTAATACTGCATGATCTATATAACTTGCTAATTCTTCTCGACTATATTTCATTTTTCTTTCCTTCCTTATAAACACTAAAGAGATTTGTTTATAAACAAATCTCGATAAGTTCACCATCTAATCCAGGATAATCCCCTGACTCTACTTTTTCTATATTACTTTCATGAGCAATAAACCATTTGTTTTTCTTTTTAAGGATACCACATCTTTCAATCGTATCCCCTGTACCTTTTAGCAGTAAACATATCGTTACAAAACCAGATTCATCAACACAAATAGGTGTATAATGAAGTGTTGTACTATAACTCTCTATAATCGTTCCTTGAGGAACATAGAAATATTTACAAAGTGAAGAATGATATGTTTTCCCCTTCATGTCCCAAATATGTCCAACAACATATATAAAATCCGTCACTGCAACAATTGTTTCACTTCCTTGATGATATTCAATACCATTAAGAACATGATTATTTCCTGCAACAACTCCTGCCATAACATCTAAATATCCATAAACTTTCTTTGATAATGTTTGAATCGATGACATATCTTCTAAGCTTTTAACACTAGGTAAATAATTATTTCCGTTTTTGGGAGGATGGAAATGAGCTGATACATATGATATAGCTTCTTCGATATTTTCATTAACAATTCTTCCATAAGTTAAGAAAGAGGAATCATGAACATCTTTTATTTTATATTGTGGATTCTTTTCTTGTAATTCCTTTAAATTCATATAATTACTTTTGTCTTTCTTCAATCTCTTTTAACATATCAATTCTTACTTGATGTCTACCACCTTCATACTCACCAGTTAGCCATGCATCAACAATCATTTTTGCAAGTTCAAGACCTACAACTCTTGCTCCAAAAGCTAACATATTTGTATTATTGTGCTCTCTAGATAACTTTGCACTGTATGGCTCACTACAAGTCACACATCTAATACCATTAACTTTATTAGCAGCAAGAGAAATCCCTACACCTGTTCCACAGATCACAATGCCCTTATCTACTTCACCTGATACAACTGCATTAGCAACAGCTTCACCAGCTACTGGATAATTAAATCTTTCAGTGCTATCAGTTCCAAAATTCACAACTTCATAACCGTACTTTTCTTCAATATACTGTGTAATTATTTTTTTGTATTCCACAGCAACATGATCATTTCCTATTCCAATCTTCATTTTCTCACCTCTTCTACATTTTTTATCATCA
>CATOPA010000006.1 GCA_951801965.1 uncultured Erysipelotrichaceae bacterium
TATCAGCCCACTCTTTAATAACCTCTTCACTTGAAATATTCAATATTTCTGCAAAAGATTCAGCGACTTCTCTCATTGTATTTCCTTCTTTAATTGTGATTTTCAATTTCACAATATGATCAAAATCTGGATTTTCAATAATAGAAAAAATTTCAGGTAAACTCATATTTTTATTAAAAACATAGGTATTGGCCTCCAAATGACTAAAATGATTTAATTTTAAATAAATCTTTCCACACAATTTATTCTTTACCAATCCAGCATCATCTAATTCATCTAATATTATTGAAGCATGGCTTCCTTCTTCAATATGTACAATCACTTCTTCATCTTGAGAAGAAGTTGCAGAAATACCATTATAATAAAATACGAAACTTCCTATAAGCACAATAAGTATAACAATCCCTATTGTCATAAAACTCTTTTTATTTTTCATAAATCATCCTCCACTTTGTACTATTATAGGTTATTTTGCACTTTTTATCAACAGACATAAAAAAAGAAAATCATTTCTGATTTTCTTAAAAACCTCTACCTTCAATAAGACAAACAGGTTCTCCAACAGGATATGTGTAATGTGTTTCAAAAAGAACACCTTTCTTTTCATGACGTTTCACTTCGAAAGTTTCCAACATCCCCCCCTTTTGTGAAGCAACAACTAACCATTTATTCAATACAAGAATCATTGCTGTTGGATATTCCTCTGCCTCCATATACTCTAAATATTCTAGCTCTCCATTATCTTGATTTATTTTAAATGTCACTATTGAATCATGTCCCTTGTTAGAAACAAACAAGTATTCTCCACTAGCCTCTATAAGAATATCCCCTGCCAAATTTGTTCCAGTATATTCATCTTGAGGATATGTAGACACTTCTTGAACAAAAGTCAATTGAAGATGATCGACTTTATAAACAGCAATTGTGCTTGATAACTCATTTAAGATGTATGCATATTTTCCATCTGGAGAAAAAATCATTTTTTTAGGGCCACTTCCTGGACGAACAAAAAATGAATGTTCTTCGTCTTTTATTAATCTTCCTTTTTCATTTCTTTCATACAAAACAATTTCATCTGTTCCCAAATCACATACAAAAAGTCTATCTTTTGTAGGCATCATCTCAATATATGATGGATGAGCCTCTTCTTGACGTTTTGCTACAGGTCCATGACCTTCATGGCGAATTCTTTGAACAACTTTCACAATTTTTTGCTTTAAAATAGGAATTGTCACAACCTCACCATTATAGTAGTCTACAGCATAAGCAAATTCTCTTTCTTCATCTACATAACTACCCACATATGTTTTTCCATGATCTGTTGACTTTCCTGCAAGCCCAAATTGTAAATCCATTGATGCATATTGCCATAATCCACCATCTGTTGGACGTCCTGTTCCGTTTTTATAACATGCAAAAATAAAACGTTCACGTTTAAAAAGATGCGTTGGATTCGCAATTGTTTTATAATATTTTTTCTTTAAAAGTTCCCCATTTTTAATATCTAAATGAAAAACATACATTCCCCTTGTCATATCATTACCATAACTTCCTACAAAGACTGGTTTGACTTGTCTTCTTTTAAAAAATAAAAATGCCATTTCAAATCCTCCTTAATACTTCCCTAATATATCATACAAATATGAATTGAATATAAATGAAGAAAGGTAACAATTGTTACCCTTCATCATTGTCTTGTGCTTCTTCCTCTGCAATAAAACTATTAAAAACTTCTTCAATCATTTCCCATTCTTCTGGTGTTTCTACAGGATATAAATTTCCTTCATCATCATAAATCGATGAAAAAACTTCTGGTTCTTCTTTAGAAGAATCATAATATAAAACATATTTTGTATCATCTTCACCTTCAAATGTAAATAAAACATCAAATTCTAATTCATTACCTTCGTCATCTATTACCTGAATTTTTTCTGCGTCCATGATTATCTCCTTTGACTATCTAAATACCCTTGTAAAATTTGTACTGCTGCCATTTTATCAATCACCTGTTTTCTTTTTTTACGTGAAACATCAGCAAAAATCAATTGATTTTGTGCAACAACAGTCGTTAACCTTTCATCTACAAGAATAACCTCAACATCTATCATCTTCTCTAATCTTTCTTTAAATTGCATAGAGATTTGTGCTCTATCACCTAAATCACCATTCATATGCTTAGGTAATCCCAAAACAACTTTATGAATATGATTTTCTTGAATCATTTCACAAATATATTTTGCGCATTTTTTATAAGCACCTTCTTCAAAACGATATGTTTCAACACCATGGGCCAACATACCTAAAGCATCACTCATTGCAATTCCACATGTTCTTGACCCTAAATCTAAACCTAATATTTTTTCCACTATTTTGACTCCAAATAGAACTTAACTAGCTCTTCAATGATTTCATCTCTATCAATTTGCTGAATGATAGAGCGTGCTCCTTTATGACTTGAAATATATGCAGGATCATTTGAAATTAAATAACCAGCAATTTGATGAACTGCATTATATCCTCTTTCATCTAAAGCTTGTGAAACTGTCATTAAATTAGAATGAATAACTTCTCTTTTGATTTCTTCAGAATTAAATAGGCGTGTCTGAGTAAAATCTTTTGCCATAGCACATACCTCCCTTAGTCTATATAAATTATCTTACACTAATTTTTCATAAATTGCTAGTAAAAGTACTTATAATACTGCTTTTATTTGTAAAACTGCTTCTTCGATACCGTCTTGTAAAGCGCATCCTCCTTGCGCAAAGTCTGGCTTTCCACCACCACGACCATTCATTGCTGTATTGATGATTTTGACGAACTCTCCAGCCTTGTATCCCTCTTTGACCATAGAAGGTGTTAGCCCTACAAAATAAGATGTTTTTCCTTCAAAAGTAGAAACCATCACTACCATACCATGTTCTAATTGATCTCTTAATTCAAATGTCATTTGTTTAGCCGTTGGAGCATCTTTTGTTTCTTGTAAATATAAGAATTGAATACCATGAACATCTTCAATATTCTTTGTTTTTTCTTTTGCTTCAATACTATTTAACTTATCTAAATAACGATCTCTTTCTTTTTTAATATCATTATTTTCTTCAATATAATGTGCCACTTTTTCAATGATTTCATTCTTATTTTTAATTTTCAATAAATCAGCAATGTTCTGTAATGTTTCCTCATTCTTTTTAAATGTCTGATAAGCTTTTAATGAAGTCACAGCTTCAATACGACGAACTCCAGAACCAACGCTTTCTTCACTGATAATCTTTAATAAACCAATTTGAGCACTGTTAGAGACATGACACCCACCACATAATTCTTTAGAATAATCTCCAACACTAACAACTCTAACAACATCTCCATATTTTTCATCAAACAAAGCCATTGCTCCTGAACTCATTGCTTCTTCTTTACTCATATTTTCAATATGCACATGTAATCCATTAAAAATTTGTTCATTGACTTGATCTTCAACAAGATGGATTTGTTCATCAGTCATTTTTTGAGGATGTGTAAAATCGAAACGTAATCTTTGTTCATCAACATATGAACCAGCCTGAGAAACATGTTCACCCAAAACATTTTTTAATGCTTTTTGTAAAAGGTGTGTTGCTGTATGGTTATTTTGAATAAGTGTACGTTTTGCTATATCAACATATAATGTCAATTCATCTCCAACCTTGACTTCTCCCTTATCTACAACAATTGTATGCAAATGTTGTTGATGTGGTGCTTTAGAAACATATGTCACGTTTAAAGATGTTGTTTCATTACTCATTGTTCCTGTATCTGCACATTGTCCTCCCATTTCAGCATAGAATGTTGTCTGATCTAAAATGATTTCACCTTTTGTATCAATACTTTCACATTTCACTCCATCAACAAATGCTGCAATCACTTTCGCTGTAATTGGTTGAGGATCATAGAAGAATTCAGATTTTTCATCAAAAGCCATTAAATCAGGTTTTTGTGAAGACATTGATTCAACATCACCACGTGCATTTCTTGCACGTTGCTGTTGTGCTTTCATTTCTAATTGGAACCCTTCTTCATCAACACTTAATCCAGACTCTTCAACAATTTCTACAGTTAATTCTAACGGGAAACCATATGTATCATATAACTTAAAAGCATCTTGCCCACTCAATTGATTGCCATTTGTTTTTAATAACATTTGATTTAAAAGCTTTTCACCATGTGATAATGTTTTGTGGAAAGCTTCTTCTTCCTTTTTCACAAGATTGCTGACATAATCTGCTTTTGCAGGTAAGTAATCATAAAAATCCTTCATAATATCACTCACAACATAAACAAGTTTATACATAAATGAATGATCTATTCCAATTTTTTTACCATAACGAACAGCACGTCTTAAAATACGTCTTAAAACATATCCTCTTCCAGCATTATCAAATAAAGCACCATCACTCAATGCAAATGTCACAGTTCTAATATGATCGGCAATCACTCTATAAGCCATTTTATGATCTTCATATTTCATATCTGTCATTTCTTCTGTTGCACGAATAATTGGTAAGAAGAAATCTGTATCAAAGTTTGTTTCACCACCTTGAATAATGCTAACTAATCTTTCTAACCCCATTCCAGTATCAATATTCTTTTGTGGTAATTCTTTGTAATCTTTTCTATCTATTGCTGGATTACAATCATATTGAGAGAAAACAACATTCCATACTTCAATATAACGATCATTTTCTAATTCTTC
Source organism: uncultured Erysipelotrichaceae bacterium (assembly GCA_951801965.1). Classification (GTDB taxonomy): domain Bacteria; phylum Bacillota_I; class Bacilli_A; order Erysipelotrichales; family Coprobacillaceae; genus CATOPA01. Next base: position 4,730 of record CATOPA010000006.1, read on the forward strand.
AAAGAATAGTTTTTCCCCTAATCCTTCAGGATCATAAGCTTCTCCACGATCATAGAAAATTTCAGAATCAGGTCCACCAGGTCCTTCACCGATTTCCCAGAAGTTCCCATCTGTTTTTAAAATATGACTTTCATCTACATGGCAGACATCTCTCCATATACGATAAGCTTCTTCATCATCTGTATAAACTGTCACATACAATTTATCTTTATCAAAACCAATCCATTCTTCACTTGTTAAAAATTCCCAAGCAAAAGGAATAGCCTCTTCTTTAAAATAATCACCAATTGAAAAGTTTCCTAACATTTCAAAGAAAGTATGATGTCTTGCTGTTTTACCAACATTTTCAATATCATTTGTACGGATTGATTTTTGAGCGTTTGCAATACGATGACATGCTGGTTTTTCACTTCCATCAAAATATTTTTTTAATGCAGCGACACCTGCATTGATCCATAACAAAGTTGGATCATTATGGGGTATCAATGATGCCCCTGGTTCAATCATATGCCCTTTTGATTGAAAGTAGTCTAAAAACATTTGTCTTACTTGATTACCAGTTAATTGTTTCATAATATCCTCCTCTTATAATAAAAAAAGTCGTTTCCAAAAAGGAACGACATAATCGCGGTACCATCCTTGTTCATAACATCATGTTATGCCCTTTAAGTCTTTAACGCAGACGATACGTTGATGTTTACATCACTCTCCAAAGTAGCTTTTCCTTACCATATTATAGAAATTCCCACCACATATTTCCTCTCTTTAAATAACATGATAAATACTTTTCTTTCTCAACGATTTGACTTTTGTATTATAACGAATCTCAATAAAAAAAGCAACTCTATTCAATCATTTTCACAATGTTTATTCCCTTTGCGGAAGCAAACAATAAATCAAATTCATCAAATAACGATCAAAGGTAATGACAAACAGTGTTGTCACAACATTAAATAGAGTATGCATATTTGCGACCTGATGTGCTAAAGACAAAGGCGTCAGTCCCTCTACAAAAGAAATCAGAGGTGTCCAATGACATAACAGCATAAATAAAGATGTTCCAATAATATTTAAAAGCAAGTGAAAGAGAGCAAGTCTTTTGGCATTGAGTGAACCTGAAAGAGAGGCTAAAAAAGCTGTCATGCATGTTCCAATATCAAATCCAAAAATAAAATAAACAGCCTGAGAAAAGGGAATAGCCTTCTGTACAACAAGAGCTTGCAAAATACCAATAGATGCCGAAGAGCTTTGAATGATGGCAGTGAAGACAATCCCTACAAGAACACTTAACAATGGATGACTCAAAGTTTTAATAAATGATAAAAACAATGCAGAATCATTAAGGGTCTTCATAGATATTGACATCATTTCTAGCCCCATAAATAAAATACCAAAACCACCTAAAATTTCTCCACATCTCATAAAAAACTGTTTTGATGAAAAAACAATAAAACAAACACCAATAATAGATAAAACTGGTGCAAGAGCCCCTATATCTAAAGCAATCATTTGTCCTGTGATCGTTGTCCCAATATTTGCGCCCATAACAACCCAAACAGCTCTTTGTAAGCTCATAATATGAGCATTCACAAAACCAATGAGCATCACTGTCATTGCTGAAGAACTTTGAATCAGACAAGTCACAATCATACCAACTAAAATAGCTTTTATCTTATGATTCGTCAGTTTTTTTAAAACGATAGGTAATTTTGTCCCTGCAGCTTCCTCTAATCCCTCTGACATCATATTCATTCCATACAAAAAGAGTGATAATCCTCCCATCATTCCTAACAAATCTGCTCCCATAGACATTCTCCTTTTTTTCAAGATATGTCTGTAGCATAAAAATTATTCAATACGATGAAAAACAATCTGTTTCAGTTTTATAAAAACATGAAGTTCTTGTAATAATTCAAAAATATATTGACAATAAGAAAGAATTAATGGAGAAAAAATCATTCCTACCAAACCAAATAAATCTCCAAATAAAGTTAAAGCAATAAATAATGAAATAGGATGTTGTTTGACACACTTTGAAAAAAGATAAGGCTGTAAAAAAGAAGATTCTAAATATTGAAGCACCACAATAGCAATAAATGCAGCATACCCCATCTCAGGATGACTCACATATTCATAAATGACAATAGGTATTCCCCCAATATAAGGTCCAATATAAGGAATCAAATTTGTAATTGCTAAAAAAAGAGCAATCCATAAAAAGATATTTTCATCAATAAAGAAAAAAGGAATCAAACACATACCAAAAAAGAAGATAAAATCTAATAAAATAGATTTCATAAATTGGTAAGTTAATAATTTTATTTTTTTTAATGTTTGCATAAACAAACCCTGTTTTTGAAACGGAATAAAAACAATCATATTTTCTATCAAATGAAGATTATCATATGATAAATAAAAAGAAATACCCATAGCTAATAATATATTTGTTACCCAATAAATAAGTGATTGTGTCCACCCATTTAAAATATCAAGCAAATAGTCAATAACTTGATACTGCTCTAAAAAATCAAAAATTGTAGAGAATATAGGATTTAATTTCATTGTTCCATTACAATATTGATTATAAAATCTCAAACATTGATTCAAAATATAAGGAGCAGCAAAATAACAAGCAATCAAAAACAATAAAGACAAAGATAAGTAAATATGAACAACAACAATTTTTCTATCTAATCTTTCACTACTAAAATAATCTATAACTGGATCTAACAAAAAATGAAAAAACAAAGCTATAAGTAAGGGAAAAAACAAGTGGAAAATATAACAGACTAAAGATTTTATTTGAAAAAGACTGAAAACATAATACAAAAGAATAGCAGTAATACAATAAAAAATCAAATTCTTAGCAAATTGAATTTTATTCATACAAACCCCCTAGACAAGAAAAGGACTAAAAATAGTCCTTTGTACAACTAAAGTTGTTCTTTAAGTGCCTTTTTTGCCTGATGAACCTTATCCTCAATATCATTAGCACAAGGCATATCACTCATCATAATCATTGCTGCTGCAACGATTCCTGCTGAAAAGAAAGCAACTGTTAATTTAGACATATTGTCTCACTCCTTTAAAAGTACACTATTAGTATACCCATTTTACATAAAGTCATACGGTGTCAATTCAGGAGTTTTTAACATTTTCTCTTTAAGTGTTGTTTTTCTTTTTTCATCATGGCAGTGAGTTATACCATAAACAAAAGCTTGGTGACTGCCTAGCAAAAATAATGATTGCTTTGCTCGTGTTAAGCCAGTATAAATCAAGTTCTTTTTAAGCATAATAGAATAATCTTTTAAAATAGGCATAATGACAATTTTAAATTCATTCCCTTGTGATTTATGAATGCTCATACAATAAGCATGAGTAATTGTATAAAAATCAGCAGCAGTATACTCTACATACTGACCATCAAAATTAACAATAAGTGTATCTGTCAAATATTCAAAATTATCTTTTAAACAAACTTCTTCCAAAACACCTATATCACCATTAAAGATATTATCATCAACTCTATTTTTTAATTGAAGAATCTTATCTCCCTCACGATAAACTCGCTTGCCAACACGTAGCTCATTTTTATACATATCAGCAGGATTCAACAATTCTTGCAAACAATCGTTTAAAGCATCTATACCAGCAACACCACTATACATTGGTGCTAGAACTTGAATATCTGATTCATCATAGCCTTCTTCTATAGCCTTGGAAACAAGAAAACGAACATATTTGACAATATCATAAGATGCGCAAGATTGAAAATGAATATCCTGATATTGAAAAAACAATTGTTCTTGATATTGATCATTTCGAATACTATGAGCTAATTGGATGATTCCACTTTCTTGAGACTGACGATAGATATGATTTAATCGTACTGTAGGAACCAATTCACATTCTAATAAATCTTTTAAAACATGTCCTGGTGAAACAGATGGTAATTGCTGATCATCACCAATCAGCAAAATTTGACTAACCTTTGAAGATGCCTCTAATAGACGTGCAAATAATAATGAATCTACCATAGAAAATTCATCAACAACCAATAAATCTACATCTAATGGATTGTCTTTATTTACTGCAAATGTATTTGTATGTAAATCCCACTTTAATAACCTATGAATTGTACAAGCCTCTAATCCTGTCACTTCACTTAATCGCTTTGAAGCTCTCCCTGTTGGAGCAACCAAAGCAATCTTATGTTGGGGATGGATATGTTGATAAATTTTAATAATGGCTTCGACAATTGTTGTCTTTCCTGTTCCTGGACCACCAGTTAATATCATAGCTGATTCTTTTAAAAATAAATCTATAGCTTCTTTTTGAAGCTTATCATATGTCATTCCAAGAGTTTGTTCTAATTGTTTTAAAAAATCATCAACCTCTTTTTGATCATATTGATATAAAGATGTCTTTAACCATCTATGAAATGTTTGTGATATAATACTTTCACTTTGATACAAGTCATAAGAATAATACCTTGTCTCTTCTTTGATCACTTTTTCTTCTTCAATTAATTCCTCCAAATACTCTTCAAACTCATCATAAGAAACTTGTGGAATATAACGATGAAAAGATTTATATATTAAATCATGTTGATGAAAAGTACTTCCGTCTTGAAAGCATAGTTCCTTTAATGAATATACAATAGCAGCTTTAATACGCTGATGATGCAAAGGATCAATACCAATTTTTAAAGCTAAGTTATCTGCTGTTTTAAAACCAATTCCATCTATATCTTCAATAAGCTGATAAGGATTATTTTGTAAAACTTCAAGTGTTTTCTCTTGATAAACAGCTTGAATCAAAGCAAGATGCTTTGTACTAATGCCATATCCCATAAAAAACGATAAAACTTCTTGATCAAAATCTTGTGATGTTAGGACTTCAATAATTGTTTCTTTTTTCTTAATTGTCATTCCTCTAATACTATCTAAAACTTGTGGGTCATCCTTGATTTTTGTAAGAGCATCTTTCCCTAAAACCTCAACAATAGCCTCTGCTTGTTTGATTCCAATTCCTTTAAATAAAGGACTAGAAAGATAACGAACAACCTCACTTTCATCATCTGCCAAAACAATTTCATAAGATTTAATTTGAAATTGTTTACCATATTTAGGATGAACAACATAATCACCAAAGAAATGATATTTGTCTGTTAAACTCACATAACTCATATACCCTGTCGCTAAAATAGCTTTTTCTTCTTGTTCACTATCAATAAGACAAACAATAAATTTGGTTTCATCACTATAAAAACGTATTTGCTTAATTATCCCTACATATTCAATCATTATAAATAAGAAATCTCCTTACCATTCTTATAGACTTTCTCAATTGTTCCACCACCTAAGCACTCTTCGCCATCATAAAAAACAGCAGCCTGCCCTGGTGTTACAGCCTTAACCAGCTGTTTAAAAGTCACATAAATTGTTGTCTCGTCTACAAAATGTATAGAAACAGGATTATCCTTTTGACGATATCTAAATTTTGCAGTGCAATCATATTCACCTTGACACTTTTCACTTGAAATCCAATTGACATCACTAATCAAAGCGCCATCACTCATTAACCATTCATTTTGATCACCCTGACAAACATAAAGAATATTATCATCATACTCTTTTCCAACAACAAACCATGCTTGCCCTGGTCCTCCAATATTCAAACCTTTTCTTTGACCAATCGTATAATACATAATTCCTTGATGTTCTCCTACAACATGTCCTGTTTCAATATCTACCATTTTACCTGATTTTGCTGGGATATAATTTTTTAAAAACTCTCTAAAATCTCTTTCTCCAATAAAACAAATACCTGTACTATCTTTTTTATGAGCAACTGGTAATTGAAGTTCTTCAGCAAGTTTTCTGACTTCTGGTTTTGTCATTGAACCAATAGGGAATAAAGAAGATTGAAGCTGTTTTTGATTTAATTGGCATAAAAAGTATGTTTGATCTTTATTATTATCCACTCCTCTTAACATGATGGAATCTTTTCCTTGATGATGTTCAACACGAGCATAATGCCCTGTTGCAATAAAAGAAGCATCTATTGATTTCGCATACTCTAAAAAAGCTTTGAATTTGATATGTTTATTACATAAAATATCAGGATTCGGTGTTCTTCCTTTCGCATATTCTTCTAAAAAATATGTAAAAACATGATCCCAGTACTCTTTTATAAAGTCAACACGGCGAAGTTCAATTCCTAAATGTTCAGCCACTTTTTTAGCATCATTATAATCTTTTTCTTGTGGACAAATATCATCATCATTTGTTGGATTACCAAGTATATCATTATTTAAAGATGAATCCCAATTACGCATAAAAACACCAATAACTTCATAGCCTTGTTGTTTTAATACATACGCAGCCACAGCACTGTCTACTCCACCACTTAATCCTAAAACAACTCTTTCTTTCATAAAATCCCTCCTCACTCGTTTCTTTATTCTAGCACTTTTTCTTCAAGGAATAAAGAAAAAGATAAAGGTTTCCCTTTATCTGACATTATTTTAATCTAGACATTGGAAGCATTGCTGCTCCAATAGCTCCACAGTCCTCTAATTCTGTTTCTAGTAAAGGAATGTGTCCTCTCATACCAACATGAATCTTTGCATTAAACTGCTCAACCAATTTATCATAGAAATATTTTTTAGATTTCATAACACCACCACCAATAACAAAGCAATGTGGATCAATAGTATGAGCAATATTTGCAAATAATGTAGCCAATTGACTAATACATTCATCAACAATACCTTGCGCTTTCACATTACCTTCATCAGCTAATCTAAAAACATCTCCAGCATGTGAAACAACATCTTCGCCTAAAATTTCTTTACCTTTACGAGTAATTGCTGTACCGCTACATTCTCCTTCAGCAGCACCTGGATTTAATCCACCATGCTTATATCCATTATTTTTAACAATAATATTTCCAATTTCACCAGCATGTCCTCTACCTCCAGAGACAAGCTGACCATTCACAACAAAGGCTCCACCAATTCCTGTAGAAATAGTCACATAATAACAAGTTGGTTTCCCTTTTCCAGCTCCTAACAAAGCTTCTGCAAGTCCTGCAACATTTGCATCATTATCAATAAAAACTGGCATATTGAAACGTGTTGATAATTTTTCACAGATTGGATAGTTTTCAAAACCTGGTAAATTTGTTGCCATGATCATTGTTCCATTGACAGTATCAACTGGACCTGGAACACCAATACCTATTCCCTCGATATTTTCCATTCCACCACATACATTATAATCTAAACTTTCAATCTGTCTTATAATTTTAGAACATACATAATCTGGACCATTGTCTCTTTCTGTTGCATCTTTCACTTCACTGTATGATTTTCCAGTCTCATCCACCAAAAGTGTACGAACATTTGTCCCACCTAAATCAATTCCAATATAATATTTCATTTCTGTTCTCCTTCCTCAATCTTTCTTTTATTATACTATAATTTCAAGCACTTTCATAGCTCATTTTTCAAACAAGTCATCTTTTATTTTTTGAAGATTCTTAGGCAATGGACATGTTATCACAAAATCTTGTAAATATTTTAGACTTCCTATTGGTTTTATAAAGCGAATTTGATAAGCATGCAAAAACTGATGTGTCAAACCATATGATTTCTTTAATTTTCGATTCAATTCAAAATCTCCATACTTGCTATCACCAATCACAGGATGTCCAGTACTTGAAAGATGAACACGTATTTGATGAGTACGTCCTGTAATTAATTGAACTTGAAGCAATGAGTATAATTCATTTGATTGAATATTTTTAACTACTGTATGCATCATTAAAGCCCCAGGCGTATCTTTTGAAACAATTTTAACCAAAGACTGATCACTTTCTTTTTTGACATATCCTATTAAATCAGCACTAGACATATATCCTTTACATATTGTTAAATATGTTTTTTCAATACAATGACGCTTTTTCATCATCTCATTTAAGTCTTGTAATGCTCTCATTGTTTTCCCAAATATAACAATACCACTTGTATTTCTATCTAAGCGATGAACAGGACCTGGAGTAAATCCTAAATCCATTTTTGGATCATATTCCCCTTTTCTATAAAGATAAGATAAAACTTGATGATCTAATGTGTTTATACTTTCATGACTATCTTCATGCACTAATAATCCAGCTGGTTTATGAACAACTAATATATTTTCATCTTCATATAAGACATCAAATTCCTTATTTAAGTCATAAATTGTTTGGGGTTTTGTATATTCTTGAAATTTATCTTCATATAAGAATAATTCAATGATATCTCCATAATGAACAATATCATTTTCCTTCACTCTTTTTCCATTTACTTTAACATCTTTTTTTCTAATCATTTTATATATCAGTTGAGGAGGTGCTTGGCATAATAACTTTTTAAGACATTTGTCTATTCTTTGATTTTCATAATTTTTATCAACAACAATTTTTTTCATAATATCCTCCTTTGTATGACTATCATATCATATTCTCGTTAGCAACAAAACAATATATTTTACCATATTCATCTTTTCACAATAAATAAAAATATGATAAAATAATGATAGGAGGAAAAAATAATGAATAAAAAATGGTGGCAAAATGAAGTCGTCTATCAGATTTATCCTAAAAGTTTTTTTGATAGCAACAATGATGGTATTGGTGATATTTATGGTATAACTCAAAAATTAGATTATTTAAAAGAGTTAGGAATCACAATGATATGGATTTGTCCTATTTATCAATCTCCAATGGACGATAATGGATATGATATTTCTGATTACGAAAATATTCATCCAGACTTTGGAACAAAAGAAGATTTAGAACAACTCATTTTAGAAGCAAAAAAGAGAAATATCAAATTAATCATGGATTTGGTTATTAATCATACTTCTGATGAACACTTTTGGTTTCAGCAAGCTTTAAAAGATTCAAAAAGTCCTTACAGAAATTATTATATCTTTAAAGAAGGAAAAGATGGACACCCTCCAACAAACTGGCGTTCTGTGTTTGGTGGCTCAACATGGGAAAAAGTTCCACATGAAGATAATCTTTACTATTTTCATTCTTTTTCAAAAAAACAACCTGATTTAAACTGGGAAAATCCTCAAATGAGACAAGAGCTCTATGCAATGATTAATCGTTGGTTAGAAAAGGGCATTGCTGGATTTCGTGTTGATGCTATTAATTTTATCAAAAAAGATCAAAGATTTTTGGATGGAGATATTGATGGAAGTGACCAATTATCCAGTTGTTTTGATTATTGTCGTAATATTCCTGGATTAGAAGTCTTCTTTGATGAAATGAGAAAAGAAACATTTGATAAATATGATTGTATGACTGTATCTGAAGCAGTTGGTGTAGATTATCCAAATGTTCATTCATTTATAGGGGAGCATGGATGTTTTTCAATGATGTTCGACTTTAACTATACAAATATTGATGTTGAAAATGAAGATGTTTTTAAACCATTAAATTGGAGTGTGAAAGAATATAAAGAGCTTTTATTTAAAAGTCAAACAGAAATACAGAAATTAGGATGGTCTGCACCTTTTTTAGAAAATCATGATCAACCAAGATGTGTAAATAAACTTATTAAAGATAAGAAATATCATGATTATTATGGCCCAACTATGCTAGCAACTATGTATTTTTATTTGCGTGGAACACCTTTTATTTATCAAGGACAAGAATTAGGCATGTTGAATTTCAAACGTACATCAATAGAAGAATTTGATGATATCAATGCGCACGCACAATATCAAAGAGCGTTAGAGGAAGGTTTTCGTAAAGAGGAAGCTATTGAATTTTTAAACAATCGCTCTCGTGATAATTCTAGAACTCCTTTCCCTTGGAAGGATGATTTATATGGTGGCTTTTCAAAACATCAGCCTTGGATATTGATGAATGAAAATTATCATAAAATTAATGCTATGGCACAAGTTCAAAATCCAAAATCAGTTTATGCATATTATCAAAAAATGATAACAATAAGACAACAAAGTGAATATCATGATACACTTGTTTATGGAACCTTTGAACCATTAGAAAGCGACGATGAAATCATTTGTTATAAGCGTTGTTATGCTAAGCAAACAGTTGTTGTTATATGTAACTTTTCTTCTCAGAAAAAAAGTATAAAAATGAGAAGCTCTATCAAAAAAATAATTCTCAATAATTATAGAGATATCTGGTTTAAAGAATGTCATCTTATATTAAATCCATACCAAAGTCTTGTTATTGAATTATAATATAAGAAAACGTTTGAAAACCTTTACAATTTTATTTTTTTTGTTATAATAGAGTTGTTAGGTGATATTCACTTAATCATACCCCCTATTATCACTCTTATGTGTTAATAATAGAGATGAAAGTATGCTCCCCCGCATACTTTCTTTTCTTTTTGTGCTATAATACAATCAAGGAGAAAAACTATGGAAAAGGAAATAAAAAAAGAAATAATATACAAGGGAAAGATTTTAACACTTACAAAAGAAGAAGTCGAATGTGAAAATGGTATTCACGCATATCGTGAGGTTGTTTACCATCATGGTGGAGTATGTGTTCTCGCTATGAAAAATGATGAAATTTTATTAGTCAAACAATTTAGATATCCAAATCGTGTAGAAACACTTGAAATTCCAGCTGGAAAATTGGAATGGAATGAGGATCCACAAGAATGTGCTTTTCGTGAACTAGAAGAAGAAACAAACTATCGTGCTCATGAAATGAAATTCATTATGAAGGTTCTTCCATCACCTGGTTATACAAGTGAATGGCTTCATCTTTATGAGGCGATTGATTTTCATGAAGTTAATGATGCTTTAGTAGGTGATGAAGATGAGTTTATTGATGTTATACACATGAACATTCACGAGGCCTATCAAAAAGTTTTAGATGGAACAATTGTAGATGCTAAAACTGTTATTGCTATTATGTATGCTTATTCGCATCAAAAAAGGTTATCTCAATGAGATAACCACTTTTTTCTATTGGCGGTCTGGACGGGACTCGAACCCGCGACCTCCGCCGTGACAGGGCGGCATTCTAACCAACTGAACTACCAGACCAATATTTTTTATGGCGGAGACAGAGGGATTTGAACCCTCGCGCCAGTTTCCCGACCTATACCCTTAGCAGGGGCACCTCTTCAGCCTCTTGAGTATGTCTCCATTGGTTGCCTTAATATAATAGCATACATTGTTTTTAATTTCAATATAAAATTTCTATTTTTCTCTTGAATAGAATTTTAATAGTTAACAAATAGTAAAAAAATTTTTACACTTTTTGAAACATTATCTTGTTATATGCTCATAATAATCTAATGCTTAATGTTACAACAACATGAATATTATAGTTGGTATATGTGGCGAAAAGTGAAAATGATATTGCTGTATCTTTAGATAAGAATTAAATTATGATGATAAAATCAACAAAAAAGCTTACAACGTATTGTAAGCTTGCTGTCATTTGGTCTCCCCTCACGGGCTCGAACCGTGGACCCTCTGATTAAGAGTCAGATGCTCTACCAACTGAGCTAAGGAGAGAAATTTTGTCAACGCATATATAATACACTATTCTATTTAAAAAATCAAGATATTTTAAATGGAATATTCACATAATATTTGTTATAATATGGATTGCAAAGGAGTGGAAATATGTACAATCAATCTATTCACAACATCAAACTTGCTATTATTCCTTTAGATGGTATCATCTTGGATCTCAATAGATTTAGATATAATTACTATCATCATCTATGTGAATCAAAGAAAGTTCCTTTAGAGAAAAGAGATTTTTATTTACAGCTTTCTAATATGTATGATATGTATAATAATCTTCCTTTAAGTCATGCTATGGATGTTGGTCCATTTAATGCACGAGTTGAAAGAGAACTTTTTCAATATTTAAGTTATAAAGGAGTTCAAGTAAAAGAAGGATGTTTAGAACTTATTGAATATTTTCATCAAAAAGATATTCCTATTGCAATTATTTCTACACATAGAACAAAAGATGCTGTTGAATACTTAAAACTAGCAAACCTTTATCATCAAGTTCACTATATTATTGGAAGTGATACTATGAGTTTTCCACTTCCATCAACACAAATATTAGAAACGATTACTCAACATTTTTCTGTTGCTAATGAAGAGGTTCTTGTTTTATCACCATTCCTCTCTCTTAATAAAGCTGCATATCAGCTACATATGAATATTATTTATTGTGAAGATCTTGTTTCAGCCCAAGAGGAAGAAATACAGACATCCTTCAAAGTTGTTGACAATCTCTATGATGCCTTAAATATAATTATTTTTGATAAATATGAGGATGCTGAACTTTACTCACCTATACTTGGAATGAACTCAGATATGAGTCAAGAAGAACTTGATGATATCAAAGATAAGCTTGAATCAACTTATTATGGTGATGAAAAAATATTAGATCTTGTTGAAAAAACATATTCTTACCATATATCACAACTGACTGATTCACAAAATGAAAAGAAAAAAACAAATGTTCAAGCAAAAAAATTTCGTTTTAGTGATGAAATGACAAATGAATTTTTACTTACAAGAAGTGAACTTAAAGAAGAACAAGCTTCTTCTCAAAGTACATATGTTCCTCATTTGAATCAAAAAGACGAAATTGAATTAACACAATTACTTAAACAAATCAATCAGGAAAAACCTAAAAGTAAAACAAAAGAAGTCATAAAAAAAGAAGAAACTTTCAGTACAGATGAAAAAGAATTATCATCAAAATTATCTATACTGATGAATTTTGTTTATATTTCTTCACTTTCTTTTATTAGTATTTTTTGTGGACTTGTTTTTTATGTTGCGTTTATTCATTCATTTCAAAATGATTCTGGTATTTTTAGAATAATAAAGCTTCTTTTTTCATTATATTATGGAATCATTGAAACACTTTTTAAGTTTATTTTCAATTGCTTACACGCAATTATTCCTATGATTCCTAATTATAATAGCTATGCTCTTCATAACACAATGTTCTCTCATGATGGTATAGTCTTATTAAATATATTCTTATTTCAAATCTTTATGACTTTATTAATAAAATTAATCATTGACTTGATAAGGGGTTCAAAAGATGAAAACATTCATAAATAAAATTATTTCAAAAGATAAAAGTTTTGCCTTTTATTTAACTCAGTTTTATCACCATCATGCTCTTAACGAAATCATGAAGTTGATTAGTGCTTGTGGAGATTTTGGAATGAGTTGGCTAATCATTATATTAATAACCAATATGATAGACTCCACAAGAAATATGTCTATTAAAATGCTTATTGCTTTAATTGTAGCAACTCTCATAGGTCAAGTGACAATTAAATCTCTTGTAAGAAGAAAAAGACCATGTCATTTATATCCAGATATCCCATTATTAATTCCTATGCCTAATGATTTATCTTTTCCATCTGGACATACAACTTCTTCTTTTGCTTGTAGTACTGTCATATTGTTTTATTATCCACTGTTTGGTATTATTGGATACATCTATGCTATTTTAACTGCTTTTTCACGTCTCTATCTATTTGTTCATTATATAAGCGATGTGCTTTTTGGTGCCTTTCTTGGTATATGTATTGGAGTTATTGTTTGTCTCATATAATAAAAAAACAATGATTAGTCATCTGACACAAAATCAGATTAAATATAACCATTGCCTTTTTATAATAAAATCATCAACATAGAAATCAAGTTATTCATAGAATGTGTTAAAATTGGAACAAAAATATTGTTCTTTTTTTCATATAAATAACTCAAAACCCCTCCCATAAAGAAGTATGAAAAAATCTGAATCCATTCACTTAGATTTCCAGATAATACTGCACTCATGACATGAATAAATCCAAAAATAAAAGCAGAAACAAAATGTGCAATCTTTGGATTCCATTCATATAACCATCCAAAAACCATTCCTCTAAAAATAAATTCCTCTAATAAAGGTGCTAAAACAACTGTCGTAAATACCATAATAGCAGGATGAGCCATTGTTATTGACACAACAAGCTGTTGATTCTCACTTGATGCATTGCCTCCTAACATCAAAGTGATCATACCACCTACAATATTCACCCCATAAATTAACAATGTCCCAACAACACATCCATATAATAAATTTTCCTTTATATCTTTTTTAAAATCATTCCACTGATCTATAATCATTTTCTTCATAGTGAGACCAACAATAATTAACATACTCAAATCAACAATAAAATTCAAATAGCAATTGACTGTCGTATAATCTAATTGAAGTGAAAAAGTGATAATAAGAAACTTAATCATTGCACTCCCTATAATAGAAGAACAATAAAAATATAAAGGAAAAATAACCAATACAAGCATCCATTTGACTTGAGGAGGCACTTTACGTGTAAATACTTTAAACAAATGAATCATCCTTTCCTATATTTTGTATTTCATAACGATAGTATGCTAATTCCTCAAAAAAGACAGCCTGAGAAACTTTGTATTGAGGATAAAATGTATATGCAGAGAAAACCACATAGACTATTGAAGCAATTAAACTTCCTATTGATATAAAAGACAAAAGCCTTACGACAACCATCATAATAATCATTGAAAGAAAAATCCATCCAATAAAAGATAATTCTAATTTAATATAATCCCAAACATGTCCTGACATTAAAGAAAATGATTCTTTCAGAGCTTTAATTCCACTGATACCATATTGTTCTTTTAAATATGGCATAGCAAAAACATATGTTGACATAAGAATATAAACCAATAAAACAATCAATACAATCACTAATAATAACATAATAAGTGAAGGTGTTGAAAAAATCAGTTGAACTAAATAGTTTGCTAAACTCGTAGTTGATGTAAAATAAGCTTGTAATACATAAGGTTTTAAGATGCTTCCAAATATACTAAACAAAATATATGTAGTAAGCATTGTTACACCATAAACAACAACATTTGATACAAGATATGTAAAGAAAAGATCTTCTATCCTTTTCATTCCAACTGTTATATCATCATCACTTAACAAATGTGAATTATTTCTCACAACTTTTAATGTAGCAGTAACCATTCCATGATTCCATGTCATCAAAACGATTAGTAAGATCAAGCGAATCACTTGAGCTATCATATTTCCCTCTGAAAAAATATCAGGAATAAGAGAAACTAATAAAATAATGATAGTGATACGTATCATCTGTTGTTTACAATCTACAAGATTTTGATTTGCCCTTTCCTTGATATGACGTATATTCATACAGTTCACTCCTTTAATAATCACTATTATATCACAACTCTTATTTGATGTCTAAACTTGTTTTGATGGCCTGGTTCACTCTTTCCATCATAGATAATGATAGTTTTCCCAGTTTTTCATCTATTCTCTTTTTATCAATTGTACGAATTTGTTCTAATAAAATAACAGATTTTTTCTCTAAAAAGTCTGTTTCAATAATCACATGTGTTGGTAAATCATTCTTTGTCATTCGAGAAGAAATAGGTGCTACAATCACTGTTGTAGAATATTTGTTTCCTTTATTATTTTGTAAAATAACAACTGGTCTATATCCTCCCTGTTCACTACCTACGACTGGAGACAAGTCAGCATAATATATTTCTCCCCTATTCATAATCTTCCTCCTATACCATTTAATAAAGCATATGAAAAAATTCAAAAGATTATGATAAAAAATCATTACATATCTATGTAATGATTTTTAGATTTACTTTCTTTTCAATTGTATATAAAGCCCTGTCATCATGATAAATCCAATACCTAGAATCATTGAAATAATAACAAAAGGATTCATTTGACTATCATCCGAAAGTTCAGCATATTTTTGTAATTGATGTTCTGTCATCTCATAAAGATAAATATTCTTTTCACCTTTTTCATTCATAAGATAAAGCTGAACATAATTTTTCATTTCATCATTCTGATATGTCCATCCATCATATTCATTTTCTTCTATTTTCACTTTTCCCCATTGAAGTCCTTCTCTTTGCTCCATTTCCTTATCTACTGGAATAATAACAAAACGACGTTCATCTATAAAGGCTTCTTTATACATATAAAGGACTTTTCCCTCATTTACAACATAGAAGTTTTTTTGATCATTTTCATCCTGCATATAACAAACTGTTAGTTTCAATTGTTCATTTGTCCAAGCAATAACGTCTGCATCATTGATTTGTGTTGTTGTTTTGTTAAATCCCTGGGGTCCATTAACATCCTCTAAATTTCTGACAATACCTAATTGCTGATTTTGAAAAGTTGTAAATATCAAGGGCTTTTCATCTACATAAACTAAAAGTGTATAATTCCTTACGCTACCATTTTCAGCAGTACACTGAACAACAAATGTATTTTTCCCTGCTTTAACACTTTTTTCTCCTGTTCCTTCAACACTCGCTTTTGCATCTTTTGCTTTTGCTTGAATATGGATTTGTGATTGATCAGCAGGAAGCTTGATAGTATATTGAGTTGTTTTTTCTTGAAATGATGGCTGCAATTTCCCTTCTGAAATTTCTAAAGAAACTAATGTATTTTCCTGAGAACGAAGATCTTCTACTGACGAAGAAGGTTTTGAAGATGGGGAAGCTGAACTTTTATTGATAACATTGACTTTTATTGTTTGTGAGTAAGGAATATCTTGTGTTGTTCCAGAATATGAAGCATAAGTTCCTGAAATACTAACACTGCAAACACCAACTTTATTTGGTGTAATAGTAAAAGTTGCTGTTGCGTTTCCTAAAGCATCCACATCTTTTGCGCCTCCACTTACGCGACCATTTTGTGCAGAAACAAAAACTGTTGCATAACAGTCATTCGCTTTCACTGTTACTTTGAATGAAGAACCTATTGTCACTGTCTTTGCATCAGCATGAATACTGACGCCTGCTGCAAAAACATCACAATAAAATAAATTTAAACAAAATAGAAATGTGAATAATCCCATTATCACTTTTTTCATATACATTTCCCCTCTCTTAATTGATTTGATATGTTCCTAGAATATGTCTTCTTGCAAGAACATAATCCGCTGGCGTAATTTTTCCATCACCATTGATATCAGCACACCATTTCCCATTTCCTTTTAAATGATAAGTATTTAAGATTTGTCTTCGTATCAAAACATAATCGGCTGGCGTCACTTTTCCATCACCATTAATATCTCCTTTCACAAAAGCATGAATGAAAGATGTTTGATATTGAATACTTATATGAGAACCATCACAGCTTAAAACAACTGTTCCCAAATCTTTTGTTGTATATATATCACTCATTGATAAATCATTTTTTACTTTATTTGTAGGAATTGTTACTGAGGTATTGTTTGTTCCACATGAAATAAGACTTAAAACAGGTTGCACTTGATTAAAAAACGCATAGTTTCCTGAATGCTCCCAAACTTGAAAATCATTATTTGTATGTCCATGATGTGGAATTTTCAAAACATTGATATTTGAAAGAAGCTGAGGATAGTTTTCAATCAATTGTCTTTGTCCTGTGACTTGAATATCACCAGTAAAAAGGAATGAACGTTCACCATAATCTAAACGAATGACTAATGAACTGTTATTCGTTTCATCACCATCACCACTGATTGTGGAATAATCCTTTGTTTGATCACTAAGTATTGTTACTTTTGCCTGCCCTAGACGAAATGTATCATTTTGTTGAGGAATTTCTAAGCCTGTTGCTGTTTTTCCTAACTTCACATTATCATCCACCAGCATCTTAAAATATTTATAATAAGATGTATGATATTCTCTTCCATTATAATAAACATGCTGATATGTGTATTTATTGATAACTTGTAATAGTCCTCCAAGATGATCAAAATGAGGATGAGTGGAAACAATATAATCAATATTTTTTACACCCAAACGATCTAAATATTGAGTCACATCACTATTATTATACTTTGTTAACAACTCTCTAAAGTCTTGTAAAAAATGGGAATGGCTTTCTTGAAGAGGTGCTTGTTTATCATGATGTATTTGATGTTCAAGCGGTGTTCTTGTTGTGATATCATCACTTTTATCTGATTGACTTAAAAAACCACCATCAATAAGCATAGTTTCTCCATCTGCTTCTATATAAATAGCATCTCCACTACCTACATCTATATAATGTATTTTCAAACCACTATTGGCATAAGACTCATAAAAACCAAAACAATAAAAACAAAGAAAAAAGCATAAAACAATAACTATCCCCTTTTTCATAGAAATCCCCCTCTTTCTTGAGCATCCATTATAACATGCTTTGATATGAAAATCAAAAAAACACAAAATATGCTAATTCTGTGTTTCTAAAAATTCAATAACTCTTTTTGTACTTTGACCATCCTGATAATCAAAGAAACAGTTTTTCATATTTCTCATATTTTCTTGATCAAATTGATTATTTTGAATATGACTAATAATCTCTTCTTCTTTATAACAAACAGGATACTTTAATTGACAAATATCTACAAAAACACCGATCTCAGTATTGTATTCATGATAATCAGGAATGAAAAATAACAATGGTTTTTCTAAAATCATAAAATCAAAAACAACTGAAGAATAATCCGAAATCAAATAATCACATATACTAAACAAAGCATGAGTATCTTCATGATTCATATTCATAACCTGTGGATGAGATTGTAATTGGTAGTTTCCTAACAGAGGATGATATTTATAAAGTATGACATATTCACCTCCTAATGATTCTACAATTTTTTTAGCATCAAAAGAAACAGCAGTCATTCCTTTATATATGTTTCCTCTAAATGTAGGAGCATATAAAACAATCTTTTTATTTTTTAATTGAGGATATTTTGAATAAAGATACTTTTTGTTTTGTTCAACTTGCTGATGATCAAACAATTCATCAGTTCTTGGCATACCAATAGGTAAAACATGGTCTTTTGAAACACCAAAGGCTTGACTATAAGGTTCTTTCCAATAAGAAGATGTAGAAAGAACATAGTCATAATTAGCTATAGGATACTTCCTTTCAATAACGTTCCCAAATTTTTTTACAGCTCCACAAGCGTGCCAAACTCGTAAAACAATAACACCTTTTCTTTTAAAATTTGAAACAACATAATTATTATCATGTAAAATAATAATATGAGATGTATAAACATAATAGAGTTGCTTCATACAATTTAAAAAATATAAAAATTGACCCCAAAGATTTTTTTGATAATGAATCAAACATAATCGTACATCATATTTTTCCTTATCTAATTGATTATAAATAAGTAGAAAGTCTGAACTCAATTGATGAGATTCTAATGAAATCAATGTTATTCTCTTCTTTTTTATTTTAAGTAAAGATAAAAATATTCTTTCAATCTTTAATACTATATTTAAAATGAGCTTTTGTATACCCATAAAATCTCCTTCTTTATCATATTATTCATGAAAAACAATATCAATAACCTTTTGTGCACAATGTCCATCTTGTTCAGAATTAAATCTATCATTAAAAGTTTCTAAATAAGAATAATCATAAATTCTTTCTTTAATATCTTTTAACATAAGACTTTCATCTTCATAAATCTTTCCAGGCAATTCTTTATAAATATCTAAATAAAAACCTCTTAATTCTCCTTTATATTCTTCTAAATCATACATATAAAAGTAAATAGGTCTATTTAAAACAGCATAATCAAAGAATACACTTGAATAATCTGTAATTAAAATATCACTTAATACATAAAGTTCATTAATTTCAGCACTGGCTGGTATTGAATATAAGAATCCATCTAATGAATGATCATTTTCATATTTATTGATAATTAAGTAATGTGGTTTAAAAACAACAATATAATCATCACCTAATAATTCTCTCCATTTTTCAAAATCAGCTTTTAATTCAAATGTATATCCACTTGCAACATATGAATTATCTCTCCAAGTTGGAGCATATAAAACAATCTTTTTGTCTAATGGTAAATTAAATTTCTTTTTTAGTTCAATGACTTCTTCTTTTGAAGCATTCGTAATAAAGTCATTTCTTGGATAACCAGTTTCAATTAATCTATCTCTATCAATTTGAAAAGATGTTTGAAATACTTCTGTACAAAACTTATTTGGTGAAATCATGTAATTATATCTTTCTACATCAACATCATAAGAATAACACATTTGTTCAAATGAAACTCCTGAACGATAAAAAGTCGTATCTTCACTTGCTTGAATATCATGTGCTAATCTTTTTAAAGGTGT
Organism: uncultured Erysipelotrichaceae bacterium; assembly: GCA_951801965.1. Lineage (GTDB taxonomy): Bacteria > Bacillota_I > Bacilli_A > Erysipelotrichales > Coprobacillaceae > CATOPA01. Next base: position 24,988 of record CATOPA010000006.1, read on the forward strand.
ACCATGCCAAGTCTGCAAATAAACTTGCTTTGGTTTTTTACATATATATAATGGCATCTTACAATTAATCACCCAATACTTTGCTTTTGATAAATAATAAAAGTATGGAAAACTAAAATATTCTTTAATCTCAGCGCCAGGTATTTCTAGATTCTTTGTTTTATGATCTTTAATAAACCAAATAAATCTATAATCTTTAAATCTGTCATCTTTTCTCATTTGTTCATAGATTGCTCTTGGATTATCAGAATACCCCCTTCCATGAAATGATATAAAGATAACCAAACGCTCATCAACTGATACAAGTTTGTATGTCAATCTATAAAGTATTCTTATCACTTTCCCTGCAATTTTCTTAATAATACGTAAAATATACATTATATTCACCTCAAGTCATGATTATGTCATTTTTATTGATAATATGCAACTCTTTTTAACAAAAATAGCCCTTCATACCCTCAATAAAATCACTTACTTCCATATCAAATTCTTTAATTTTTCTGTAAGTATTTGAATATATTGTGATAAAAGAAGCGTAATTATTAATGTGATAAACAAATAAATGTAAGGATGATAAGCAGTTAAACCTATATGAGCAAAAAATATCATTGGTATTCGTTGCAAAATATAAACCCAGAACAAATGATCACCAAACCACTTTAACACTTGACTTTTAAAAGATATTTTCATAGAAAGTAAAACAAAAACCATACAGAACAATAAAGATACTCCATTAAAATACATGATTCTTACACCTTTAAATGGATAACAGTAAAAATAACTAAATAAAATTAAAAATGTACTTATATAATATAAAATTTGATGTTGATGAAAAAGCGAATCTATATCTTTCTTAAAATAGGAATACCACATACCTCCAGTATAACATAAAGCTGTATTGCTAAAACGGCTTGGTTGGATTTGAGACAAAATATATACATATCCCAAAGAAAGGATAGTAAATAAGCATAATGATAATAGTCGTTTTGAGTGAGTAAATCTAAAACTTATATAAGTTAATATATACAGCGTAAAAATTGTAAACATATACCAATTACTATTTCCAATGCTTGTCCATCCTGTTAAAGATAATAAAACATGTGATAAGGAATATTTTTTACCAATATACAATGCTAAAATATAAAAAAGTGATAGAGCAAAAGCAAAATCAAATAAAGTTTTACCCACTCTGTTAGATGGAATATGCTGAATATACTTTAAGCCTTTTCTTTTGATTGATTCATATATACCATATCCAGAATAAAACAAAAATAATGCCACCATTAACTGTCCTAAATAATTTAATACTTTAATGACCATTTGATCTCCAGAATATGGAAAATCCACATATGTTCTAACATGACTTAAAAAGACAATCACAACAAAAATACCTTTAATAACTTGTGTATAATCTTTAGATAAATATTGTTCATCAAGTCCTTTCCAATGTACTTTCAATGTCAATAGAAGAATTAAGCACAGTATTCCAAAAATAATAATCATTTATAGCTTCCTCCAATATTTTATTCATTTTACATAATCCATTTTCTTATAAATGGAATATGGTCTATTACAAAAGCAGTACTTGCACAAATTACAAAAACCAATATTGTCAACAATGGAACAGAAAATCCTGCGAAAAAAGAAAATGTTGAAATATGAAAATACATTTTTAAATGTTCTAAGACAAAAACATGAGACAAATAAATAAGCAAAGTATATCTCGATAAAATGATTATAAAATTGAAATATCTTTTCTTTAAGTGAAAAGAAGGGATACGTAAAAACAAAATAAAGAGAATGATTGCTTCTATAAAGACAAAAAGTGTATTAGAGTCATAAAATAATGCTGTTGGATTTCCAACAATTTTGGCATAATACCCATTTATCTGTGATGCAAAAAATACAATGAATAAAAATAATAGAATGAGATATTTTGATTTTATTTTATTCAATTTATCCTTATTTTGATCAATATAATAAGCGCATAAGAAATACCCACTAGATCCACTTAATGCATAAGTATACTTTCCTAAAAAAATCTTTATATCATCTATCACAAAAGGCAATTCCTTTAATGTGGGAAAAAGAATTCCAAAAACAATAAACATAATGCATGCATAAGGAAGATATTTGCCATCTTCATAATGTGTTATTGTCCATAAAATAGGTAAAAGAAAGTATATTCCAAGTAAGGCTGGCAAATACCAAAGATGATACTTGGCATGAGTGAGTGCATAAAGCAATCCATCAACTGAAAACAATTTATTTATCTGATGAAGTCCATAAATATCAACAGCATAAAATAATGTCCATAAAATATATATCACAAAAATTTTCAAAATGTTCTTTTTATACAATTGACTTAAAGATGGAAATTCTTTTCTTGTTAAAAACAGTTTTCCGCTAATCATAAAAAACAAAGGAACACAACTTCTTACTAAGCAATCATATATATTAAAAATTTTCCATTCTAAAGAATGTACATCAGCAACATGCCAATTTTGAGCCGAAGCATGAAGAAAAATAACCATAAAACAAGCAAAAATTCTTAAATAATCCATGTTTATTTCTCTTTTTGCCATATTGATATCCTCCTTTGTAAACTATTTGTCTCTAAAAAGTAATTCTTTTTTCCCAGCGTATAACTTTTTCCCTTTAATAACTAATTTCCAAATAGAAAGCTCATCATCTTTTTCCACGGTCAATGTATAATCAATATCCTTTCTTAAATAATGACTTTTATTATCACATAAAGAAATTAAATCACTATTGATACAATGATCCTTAAATTCAACACCTTGAACTTTATAGTTCATAATACTTTCACAAATTCTAAAACGTTTCACCTTTATTCCATAGTAACGTCCACAACCAACAATAATAGCAACAGCCATTTTTGTTTTTCTCTTATTATTCAAATAGTAGATCTTATAATCTCTATCTTTAACTAACATCCTTTTCTTATAATAGATTTCTAAACGTGTATGTCGTCTTCTTTCACCAGAATAAACCTTCTTTGTAAAATTCATTATATGACATTTTTTTATACTCACCTTTTTTTGTTTTCCATAATATCCATTTTCTTTAAGAGCTTGAAAACATCTTTCTGTATTTCGATTATCATGATAAGTCACTATTTCTCTATACTTTTCAATATGTTCCTCTGTTTGTGTTGAATTATAGTTCTTCAAAATAAGTTGAGATAAATCATCAAAGTGATAGCTTACATCTGCAAAAACGTTCTCATCATTTAACATAAGTTTATAATTCATAGCTTGAAGACACATTTCTTTATCTTCCCAGCAAAAGATAACATTGCTTCCTCTATAAAATGCATCATAACTAATTGAAGAATAATCAGTAATCAATAATTTTGTATTTTCTAGTAAATCATTATAAACATAATTCTCAGGCATATATTCTTTTAAATCAGTTGATTCTAATTGATTCTTCAATAATGGATGTCCTATAACAACAATTTTTGATTTCAATTCTTCTGGAATGGCCTGTATAATGTTTTTAACAAACTTGTAATAGGTTGATTCAGTTGGTGTTAAGCGAATAACATTATATTCAAAATCTCTACTTGTTGGCATAATCAATATTTTATCAGCGTCTGCTTTCTTTTGACTTCGATCAAATTTAGGTAGTCCACTAATAATAAGATCTTGTTGATCAAACTGACCATATTCTATAAAATGATCAGCTTCAGTTTGTGACGAAACAACAATTTTAGAGTTCTTTGAAAAACCTTGCCCTTTAATAAAGTCACTTCTGTTCTCTAAACAATACATATACATAACACCATGTTGTAAAAAGATATAATCATAATAACCTCTTATTGACTTCAAAAATGCATAAGAATTAGCAATATTTAACTCAATAATATGATTCATACTTTCAGTAGCAACAAACATCTTTGAAATGAAAAAGTAAAAATAATGTTTAAAAGAGTATTTCTTAATAATATATTTCTTATATTTTTCTGGGATTCTTTGATAATGCAAACTTTCTTTATCTATAATAAAGTATGTATTGTGATATCCTTGGTCAATAACTTCCTCAAACAAAACACTTGCACTTTCTTCATACTTACTTGCAAACTTTTCAAAAAATAAAGTACTTTTTCTTGCTGGATGAAACCAAAAGAATCGTGATAACCAGTAAGCTATCTTTAGTTTTCTTTGTTCTTGAGCTGTATCTGTTACATTGATATCCCTTACACATAGATAAACATTATTACCTATTGTTTCTCTTAAAAAGATAGAAGATTGATATTCTTGTAAAATACGTACAGATGAGTAATAAAGTTTTCTATGTTTTTTATTAGCCAAAGAATCATCTCTTTGCACATACTGATATTTAAGATAAGTACGGAAACCATACCCTTGATCATCAGTCCAATGAATAAACAAAGGTGTACTCTTTTTTGTTAATAAAATATCTTGATATTTTACACTAAGTGTAAACGTAAAATATTTTTTATTATTCTTTGTTTCCTCACTTGTCCATACTAAATCTTGAATATATTGACCTATGCTTATTTGAAAATGATAATGAGGTAATTGAAAATCTCTTTCATCTAAAATAAGACAAGCATTAATAAGAAAATGATCATCAGCCATGACTATTTTTTTAACATAACTTGTTAAATGAAATAAAGGATTATACAATTTATATATATCTTCTTTCAAAACTGCATTTTTTAAGATATCTCCTTGATATAAATACACTTTTTCTTCATCTTCATCAATATGTATCTTATCATCATGCGATTGACAACCATTCATAATACATTCATAAACACGTTCACTATTATGATGGTCTCTATATGCAAAAAATTCTTTTGCTCTTGTTCTATAAGGCTCCTTATTCTCACAATCAGAATAAATATAGTCAATAATTGCTTGCACAGTATCATCAAGATTATAACAAACTGGTCCAAAACCATCTTTCACATAATCAAAATATCCTTCTTTTCCTGTATGATTATCACTAAATGTATCATCATCATACTGAGGATAGATAACAGGTGTATCTAAATAAGCACCCTCAAATTGTGCACTAGAGTAATCCGTAATTAATAAAGAACATTCACCTATTAACTGATTTGTATCTGCTGCTTCTTTTCCAACATAAATAAAATCATTTTCTTCAAAGTCATGACACTGTTTCATAAAAGATGGATGCAAATAAAAGTCTCCAGTATATCCTTTTTCTTTCATAGCATTTAATAAACGTTCATCATTAATGAGTGAATTATAAAATTGAAAATAATCTGTTTCCTTAAAATTTTCCACATAACTACGATCACTTGTTCCTGGGATAAGATCTCCAGCAAGATGTTTTCGCCATGTTGGTAAAAACAATATTTTTTTCTTTTTGTTAGCATAAAGAGCATCATGACGTGGTAATCCTGTCAATGCAACTTCAGTTTCATCATAGCCATAACCATTGTCTTCATCTAAAACTGAATGATATTCTCTTTCATTACATGTAGCAAAAAGTTTAGCATTAAGAGTATACTTATTAGTCCATGTTGATTCATTTCTAGTCATGATTCCATGAATCAACCAAATGTAGTCCCAATCACACAGATCCATTACACAATCATAATCATCTTTAAAAACATACTGTGCATTAATTCCCCCTCGTGTATCAATAAGCTTATCAGCAAGTAAATGATATAATTTATAACGAAATGAATCTGGCTGAATAATTGGTCCATAATTTTTCAGCACTGCATAATCGGAGCTTTTTTTATCTAAGATAAAATATGAGGACACCTCCTTTTTTTGGCTACAGTACTTAAACATTTCTGCACCACTATCTTTTGCACGTTTTTCATTATCACGAATGAGCCAAATAGGCTTTTTATGTAAAAAATGAACAAAATAATAAGATAATCTCATCCATACCATATTCATCTTTTTTCTTTTCAAAAGCTGCATCATAAACTTTAATTCAGCCTTCAAATGTGATTTCCATGTTTTTTTAGAGATAGAAATACCTTTTTTACGATATCTAAAAATATAATTATCCTTTGCATAATAAGACATCTTATATTTTTTTACTAATTTAGAAAATTTTCCAAATGAAGGAATCAAAACATACTCTTGATTATCATGATCTAAAAAAGCAAAATAAATATGCTTCACTTGATTCAAAGGAATTGAAAATTGGAATCTACAGCCATAATATGCTTTTTCTCCTACAAATCCTTCTTTATCTGATAAAGTCCACTTATAAAGCTGTGGTTTATATATATTCTTTTTATCATCAATAGCAACAAGTTGAAAATTTTTATGAAGAAAACTAAAAACATGAACACCATCAATAAGTAAAATATTATTTTTACTTTCTAAAATATGAATTTTAAAATTATTAACACTTGTTAAATCGAATAAAGGTTTATCCTTAAAAGCAACATATGGAATCTCTTTCTTATTATCTTGCACATGTGTCAATTTGATACTCTGACTAAAGTTTTCACCATATTTTAAAGAAAGCAAATAATATTTATAAGGAATAATGATAGAGGACATTTTAATTATTGACTCATCAGAAAGCATTAATAAAATATTTCTCATATCCTTTATAAAAGTTTCTTTCTCTTGCTTATCTAAATGTTCTCCATGATATTTGATACTTGATTTTGTCAAATATTTTTTTAATTCATTTAAAATAAAATATTCCTCAAATTGTGTAAGTGTTTCTTTTTTATAAAAAGATAATAAGTACTGTGATAATTCTTTCTTATTTTCAAAGGGAATAAGATCAGTATTATCAAAGTAACTGACAACACAATTTGTTAATTTATAACATAAAATATCCTTATGAAGAATTGCTGACAAAAAGGCAAGTTCAAAACTATTATCTCCATCTTTGTCAAAAGAAGCTTGATGAATCCAATCTTTTTTAAAAAAGCATCCTTTTAATTTTATTGGTAACCTATTACATTCTTCTGCTTTATATGATATTTTTTTTGAATCATTATATGATTTCTCTATCTGATACAAATGATGATGGTCCATTAAAGAACAATGTAATAAAGAATGTTTCTCTAACAATAAAAATTCCATCATTCTTTTTAAAGAATTTTTATAATAATAGTCTCCTGCTGAAAGAAAATGAATATATTTTCCTAAAGCTTCTTTTTTTGCACATTCTAAAGATTCTATCAATGAAGATTTGTTTATGATTTTTGTTGTATAAGAAAATTGATCAGCTGTTAAAGTTGTGTTACACAAAATAACTTCAACATTCTCGCTACATGATATAGATTGAATTGTCTTTTCAATATGCATTTTATCATGATTTGTACAATCAATAATAACAGTTAAAATATAATTTTCCATTTTATCACCTACAATTCTATATATGAATATTTTTTAGAATTTCTATAATGCAAACAGAATCATGTGCAGATAATCTTTGTGACTGTAATTGATTTTCTTTAATCATTTGCAACATGACTTGTATTAAGTATCTAAATCCATTTCCTTCAAAATTTGTACAATATCTTCTTGTATAATTTTCTTTATATAAAGTTGCTTCAAAATAAGCTGATTTCCACCAATCTTGAGGAACTGTAATTCTTCCTTTTGTTCCTATAATTTCCATAAGAGATGTATGATCAATTCCTTTAGTAAGTTCGCCATATCCTATAGAATGCTCATATTCAAATTCTATTCTTCCATAAACAATATCATTTTGATAATCAACATTCTTTATAAAAACATTCTTATAATTTTCACCAAATATTTTCATCAAAATACAAATAATATAATAAAAGGCATCATATACTGAGTGTGAATAATCATGTGATAATTCTTCTAATGACATAGAACAATTTACTCTTATAATGTCACCTATAACTTCACCTTTTACAACATTTAGGAGTTGGTTAAAAGTCCTTACATAAACGGTTGGAATATTATCTAATAAAATAACATTTTGTTGTTCAGCTAAATCATAAAGTTCTTTAACCTCATGAGGACTAAGACTCATTGGAGAATCACTCACAACATGCTTTCCTTGTAGAAGCGCCTGTTTTATATAATGAAATCTCTTATTCGTTTCACAATTCACATAAACAATATCTACGGTTTCTAAGAATTGATTATAATCCACACATGTTCTGTCAATATGAAGACGTTGACAAATAGCTGAAGAAATCTCTTTGTTTTCAGAAAAAATACTTTCAATATGAATACCACTCACATATTCTGCATCAAAAATAAAGTCATTATTCAAAATATAATCTGTAACTATCCCATAATTATAAATACGATTATTTTCCTGTCTAAGTTGGGTACTAGAAATATCTTTTGTTCTTTCTAGATAAACAACATCACAATATTTTTTGAGATGATCAAATTTTCCTTTCCAATCTAAACCTAAAACCAGAACATCTGCTTTTGTTTTAATAATATCATTTATTTTCTGACCATCATATTCTTCTACAAGAATTTCATCTGCAAAACCTGTTTTTTTAACATTCTCTATACGTGTTGCCAAACTATCTTGAACTGATAGTTTTCCTCGTTCTGCATCATAGTTTTCGCCTGTAACTCCAACTATCAAGTAATCTCCTAAAGCCTTTGCACGTTTAAGAATGTTGTAATGTCCTTTATGAAACAAATCAAATGTTCCATAAGTGATGACTTTCTTCATACACGTTTTCTCCTTTTTACTTCAATATTTTTTCTTTCTTTAGACTTTCAATTAATCTCATCGTATTTTTTCCATCATGAAAAGCAACTATTTCATTATATC
>CATOPA010000007.1 GCA_951801965.1 uncultured Erysipelotrichaceae bacterium
TAGAAGAATCTTCAATTTCATCATATTCATCATCAATTTCGCCAACAATTTCTTCTACAATATCCTCTAATGTCACAAGTCCACTCATAACACCATATTCATCTAAAACGATAGCTAAAGAAACATGCTCTTTTCTCATAGAGTCAAAAACATCAGAAACATGATTAAATTCATAAACAACATAAGTTTCTCTCATATAATTCTTGACATCAAAATCTTCTTTACACACATTATCTGATAACATTAAATCCTTGATATGCAAAACACCAATGACTTCATCATATGATTCAGCATGAACTGGTATTCTTGAAAACTGGCATTCTTTAAATGCTTTCATCAAATCATCATATGAAATATCATCAGCAACACTCACCACATGAATTCTTGGTGTCATAATTTCTTTAATTTCTGTATCACCAAATTCAAACACATTATGAATCATTTCTTTTTCTTCATCTTCTAAAACGCCTTCTTCATGAGAAACAGTCACAATGGTTTTTAAATCTTCTTCTGTCATAGTTGGACCATTCTTTGCATCTCCACCTAATAAATGAATAAAAACATTAGAAATCATATTCAAAATAAAAACAATAGGTGTACATATAAAAGTTAAAAGTTTTATAAAGCGACAGACTCCAAAAGCTATAGATTCAGCTTTTTTAGTTGCTAGAGACTTAGGGGTAATCTCACCAAAAATAAGAATAGCCAATGTCACAACACCTGTCGCAACTGCAACAGCAGTTCCTGCATCAAAAACAGATATAACAAATGATGTTGTTAATGACGATGCAGCAATATTTACTAAGTTATTTCCCACTAAAATAGAACTTAACAAGCGATCCTGGTTCTCCAACAAATGATCAACAATCTTTGCCTTTTTATGACCATCCTCCGCTAAAGTTCTTACTCTAATTTTACTGACTGCCATAAATGCAGTTTCACTCATCGAAAACAATGCTGACAAAGCAATCAATAAAACAAACATGAAAATCATAACTATCTGACTCGGGTCCATTAATTCAAAATCTCCTTATTCCTTAATTTCTTCAATATTAATATAAAAGTAGTAAAAAGTCAAATCTTTACCACTCTATAATATAAACCTTTTTTATGAACTATTCATAAATTTGATAACAAAATATATAAATGATTCAAAAAGTATAAATTGTACTATCCTTATATCTTCTTCTATTTTCATTATCAAAAGCAAAAGTATCAATTAAAGAGATTATAACATAATCTTATTTTAAAATAAATAGGTCATCTTTATAAGCTTAAAAACACTATAGATTTATTAATGAAATATAAATAGAAATTTTAACATATTTTCCAAAAAGTAAAAACATATCATGTATATCTGATATGTTTTTCAAACGTGCTTCATATAATATTTCATTTTAAAATTAAGAATATATCAAAGAATAGATTTTCTCATAAAATATTTAATAATCTAATCACTTGACTGTAAATGTTTCTAATAAATATTTTGCAACTGCATCATCATTATGATTTCCAATAATTCCATCAGCTATCTCTTTTAATTCTACCTGTGCATTTTCAACAGCATAAGCCTCATCAGCAACTTGAAACATATCTATATCATTGATTCCATCTCCAAAAACAATCAGGCGATCACATTTTAGTCTTTTCTTTAATTCAGTCACTGCATGTGCTTTAGAAACATTCTTAGGCATTATTTCTAACCACTGATTATGTAAATACATATCTTCTTGATAAATACAACGAAATTTATGTTTATATTTTTCATATAATGCATCTAATTTATTCTTTTCATCAATACAAGTGACATAAAAACAATCCCCTTTATATAAATCACTTATCACATCAACAATATGTTGTCTATCATCATTTTTCCTTGTATCTAAAAAAGCTTGAACTCCTTGAGAATTATACTTTTCAATATAAGAAAACTTCTCAACACCATTGAGAAATTGATAAACAAGTGGATATACATGATGATGACATAAATCTTTTATTAATTCTTCTATTTCATTTTTATTAAAGAAATAAGATAAGATAATTTCATTTGTTAAACTATCTACCACAATAGCCCCATTATAAACAATCAGTGGCATTTGAGCATGAAATCCTTGAGTTACTTTGCGTGAGGTTTTTAATGATCTCGCTGTTGCATATGAAAAAAGCATACCTTGAGAGATAAGATCATTAATAATTTTCACTGTGAAGGGACTTATTGTTTGATCACTATGTAATAAAGTGCCATCTAAATCAGAAACATAAAGTGTTTTTTCCACAATTAATTACCAACACCAAAATCTGTAGGATCATATAAAAAATCAAAACGAGGATCATCAATCAAATAACTATATTTGTCCATAAACCAACTTACCAATTGATCATCTCTATAAACAGATGTTGAATTATTTCTATAAATACTTATTGTTCCATGTTCAAAAGAAGATTGCAATATATGCATATCATTATCAATCATTTCCTTTGTTTGTCCTTGAATCCCTACCATAAGACAAGGAGAATCAAAATATTTTTTTAATTCATCAACAGATTCAAAACAAGCATTTTTATTGAGAAATGTATTTCTAAACTCATTATCAAAAGATTCAACTCCAATTTTAACAATCACCTTTATCCCAAAAAAATCTCTTATTTCTTGAATACGTTTATGATATAACCAATGACTTTCTACAAAAAGAGTATGTATATGTTTTGTATGAATGATTTCTTTAATACGATCAAGTGATTGTTGAGGTAATTCAAAAATACTTGCTGAATCAATCACCTCTAAAACACCATATTTTCCAGTTACCTTATTTAAGACTTCATCATTAATCTCAATCATTTCTTGTAAGCAGGTTGAGTTATCCTCAATATAATCACAAAAACGACATTGAGACCAAATACAAGGTCTTGCCTTCAACAAAACAATTTCTCTTTTTATCTTTTCTGTAATTTCACTGTATCTTTCCATGCTACTCCCCATTTCTCATAAAGTTTTCCTCTTTGAATAATCATTTTTGTAAAAATAACTGCAATCAGTTTATCAAGATAATCAGTTATCACTTGAACAAGCAAAATACTAATAACTAAGTGAATACCCATATGATGAAGAATCACAACAATAGCACTGCTTGACCCAGAAGTTATACCCTGAAACAAACAGGCAGTAATAACAGCACTTGCTAGAGAAGTTGGAATTCCTACTAATAAACTTCCTATTGGTATATACCAACCAGACAGCCATTTTTCATGATATAAGATACCTGCAAAAAAGCCTGTTAACAGTTGAACAGGAGCATAATATAAAGAGTATATATCAAATGTTATACCACTTGTCAAACTCCCTAAAACACCTGTTATCATTGCATATTTTGGTCCTAATAATCCTGCCACCAAAATTGTGCCAATAGAATCCATATAAAATGGAATAGAAAATGTCATTGCAATAAATGCCCCTACAACATTGAGCGTTATCCCCATTGCAATCACAACTTGAATCTTCAATTTTTCTTTCATAAAATACTTTATCCTTTCTTCTAAAAAACAGTTAGAAGCCAAATAAGGAAGATGACAAAGCCATCTTCCTTATTCTTAGTTTTTTATACTGGGTTTGGCTCTCGAACCAGTGCATTTAAATTATAGCACATTCCCCTTGAAAAAACATTAAATTTTGAGAAAAAAGATACTAATCTTCTTTCATATCTTCTTGTTCCAATGCTGAATTGATTAACATAATCATTTCTAGAGAACTTCTAAAATTTTCTTCTTTTTTTCCATTAAGCCATTTGATTGAGCCTTGCCAGCTGCCATTTTGAGTATCTTTGATATCTATCAAAAATGCATGATTTTTTCTTAAAGATTTCACCTTTATATCTTCCTCCACACCATCAATCTTTTTGTAAATATTGTCCTATTATCTTGATAAGTTCTAATTCACTTGAAAAATTTTCTTTTTCATTTTCACAAAAAAGAATTCCTTGCCAGCTTGTATGATTTCTTGACTTAACAATGATATCAAATGTTTTTACTTTGCCTTTTTCATTAAGAAAATCTCGATAATCATAATATTTATGAGGATGACAATGTAAAGAGCTTTCTCTTTTCCCTTTTTGAAAACTTCTTTTTTGTTGAGATGATAAAGGATTTCCATTTCTATCAAACAAATTTTCACATTCTAAAAATATATGATGTATATCTGTAAATAATACATTTTCCTTTAATGTATCATTAAAAATCCTTCCTTTAATGCCACAATCACAATAATTATCAACACATATATGCAACATATGATGTGATTGACCTCTTATATAGTTTTCCATGTATCTATTCTCCTAGTCTAAAGCATGAACATCTTCTATAGATAAATCAACTTTCATATTCTTTCCATTTAAAGAATATTTTGTTTTTCTTAAAAGTCTATCCATGACTAGAGTTGCATCTTCATAATTACAGACTGGTAACAAAACAACAAATTGATTCGCACTGAAACGAGAAATCACATCACCTTTTCTCAATCCATGTAATAAAGACTCTTGAATACGTCCCATGTTTTTTTCTATGACTTTTCTATTTGGTCTTTCTTTTGCAATATCATCTTCTTTTCTTATTGTAATCAAACATAACTTTGAACTCACACCTAAACGCCCAATCATTCTTGATTGCATATTATAAATATCTTTAAATGTCCCATATTCACAAACAAAGCAATTCTCTTTACCATCTTCTAAATGCTCTAATAATTCTTTTTGAACTTCATGAATGTGTGTGTCAGCTTCATGAACTTCTTTCTTTAATAAACTATACAATTTTTCCATCTGGTGTGAGGGTTTTGTTCCTAAAGTTCTATATAATAAATTAGAAAAATCTTTATACGCTTGAATAGCTTGTTTATACTTTCCTTGATGATATAATGCTTTTATATAAATTTCATGCAATTCATCTTGAATCTTATCAATCATAATTGCTTTTTGTGCAATTTCTTCCATCATTTCATAATTATGCTGTGATTCTAAAATATATCCATAATCAATAACTCTTGATAAATAAAGTGAATGATAGTAAGCACTCTTGTAAGAAAAATAATAATCATATTCTAATTCTGTTAAACATTTACCAGTATATAATGTGAAACATTTTTCATAAAGATAAGAAGCATTATCTATCTCTATCAATTGATTATATTTTTCAAATAAATGAACATCTAAAACAATATGATATTCCTCATTAATAAAATAAGAACTCTTTCCTGTCATCACAAGATCACTCAAAGATAATTGATTTTTTAAAACTGTTCTCAAACGATATACAAGATTTTTTAATGCTCCTATTGGTCTATCAACCTCACTATCATCCCATAAAACTTGAGTTAATTCTTCTGATGAAATCATACGTTCCTTATGGCATAATAAATAAGATAGTAGTTTTAATATCTTATCAGATTTTATATCCTCACTACCTATTTCATCTTCCCCATATCGTATAGTAAAATGCTTAAAAAAAGTTACATAAATGAGTTTTTCTTTCACACGTTTCCTCCTATCCAAAATAATAAAAACAGTTATTTCTAGACTAAATAAAAAAAGTCTATACTTGTAGGGTTTTATATTATATTGAACCTTTATAAATGTCAAGAAATTTATAAAAAAGAGATAAAATATACACATATATAGTATATATATTTTATTATTTTTTATTAAAAAAGAACTAAGACATTCCTAGTTCTTTACAATTTTATAATAAACTCTTGCTGTTAAAACATAAGTCACAGTATAAAGAAGAGCCAATACTACAATAGATATAAGAGTACATAATAGAAATAGATGGGCATCTCCAATAATAATATAACCAAACATTTTTATAATCATCTTAGAAGCAAATATCATATGAATGACAGCCGTCATCAAAGGCAGGAAGAAAAAGATCATGACTTGTGAATGAATAACCTGTTTTACTTCCTTTTTACTCATTCCAACATTTTGTAAGATTTCAAATCTTTTTTGATCTTCATATCCTTCTGAAAGTTGCTTATAATACATTATCAATATAGCTGCCATTAAAAATTGTACTCCTAGATAAATACCAAGAAAGAATAATGAGCCATAGGCATCAAGCAACCCATTTCTTTCCTCATATCGTGAAGTATGCTGATAACCAAATTCTTTAAGCTGATTCGTCGAATCTGAACTCCATGTTTGTTCAAGAAAATGATTGATAACTTGATTAGCTTTCTTTTCATCTGATGCAAAAGAAATGGAAATTCTTTCAGTAGGTATAATAAGCTGTCCCTCAGGATAGAAATCCTTAAGACATGTTTCATCTTTAACAACAATAAATAATTTCTTTTCAGAAAAACCTCCATCAAATAATAAGGGATGATCAACGTGTGAGCGTACTGTATAATTTTTATCATTGACAGTGAGTGCTTTTGAAATTTCATAATTACGACATCCCGCCAGAATTTCATTATCTTTTAACCTTATATTTTGCTGATAGGCTTGATTGTAATCATCTAAAAGCATGATTGTTAATCCTACATCTCCATGCTCGTTAATGATTTCATCATTATTGAGTTGAACAACATTTTCATAAACTGTTTTATATACAAATTGACTTGTTTCTACACCTTCTTTTTGTAATTCTGCTTTCATTTGTTGGACAAACTGAGACATATCTTCTTTAGAAGGAATCTGTTCATCCTCATGAGAATAAAGAGTCATCAGATAATCTGAATCCATTGTTGCGGAAACTGTATTATCTATACCGAAATACAATGTGACTGTTGATGATAACATAACTAGTATGCAAGTGCATAAAATACATATACTTGCTAGACCAACAGCATTTTGTTTCATACGATAAACCATCTGTGAAACAGAAATAAAGTGTTTTGTATGATAATAATAATGTTTATTTTTTTTCAAGGATTTTAATAAAACAATTGATCCTGCAGTAAATAAACAGTATGTTCCAATAATAACAAGTATAACCGCAACAAAGAACCAAGCGAGAGCATCTAATGGATCTTCAATCAATTGTGCCAAAGCATATCCAGCACCTAAGGTCATAATACCTATGATGGCTAGTAACCACTTTGATTGTGGTTCTCTTTCACCAAACTGTTCTCCTTTTAATAACTCAATAGGATTATTCATCTTGACTTGTACAATGTTAAATAAATATGTGACGAGATAAATACACCCATAAACAATAATCGTTAATAAAATGGCTTGTATAGGCATTTCAAAAGAGATGAGTGTATTCAAATGACATAAATTCACCAAAATCAAACACATCAATTGACTAAATAATCCTCCTAATACTATTCCAGACAACAAAGAAATCAGCAATATGCAAAGTGTTTCATAAAACAGCATAATCATAACATGCTTCTTTTCCATTCCTAGAATATTATAGAGTCCTATTTCCTTTTTTCTTCTTTTCATTAAAAAGCTATTTAAATAAAAGATAAAAATAATAGAAAAGATCATAATAACCCATGTTCCTAATGATAAAACAATAGGAGCCGTTGAGGATGATTCTCGCAATCCACTATTTTGAGATAAACTATAAATCACATAAAACATCATAACAGTAAATGAACTTGTTATTAAATATGGAAAATATACTTTTGCATTTTTCTTTATATTTGATAAAGCTAAGCGAGAGTAAAAGAATTTTTTCATTTTATTTTCCTCCAGCTGCGATTAATGTCAACGTATCTGAAATACTTTGATACATTTGTTCATTGGTTTGATTGCCTCTATATATTTGATGAAAAACCATACCATCTCTTATAAAAAGAACTCTATTGGCAAAGCTGGCTGCTTTGGTACTATGAGTTACCATTAAAATTGTTTGACCTTCCTTATTAATTTCATGAAAAATATCTAATAATTGATCTGTTGATTTAGAATCTAATGCCCCTGTTGGTTCATCTGCTAATATTAACTGTGGCTGAGTAATCAAGGCTCTAGCAACAGCGACTCTTTGCTTTTGTCCACCAGAAATTTCATAGGGATACTTTTCTAGCAGATGACTGATTCCTAATTTTGGTGCTAAGATATTTAATTTTTGTTTCATGATAGGATAAGCTTCTTTAGAGAGTACTAGTGGAAGAAAAATATTATCTTTCACCGAAAAAGTATCTAACAAATTAAAATCTTGAAAGACAAAACCTAAATTTTTTCTTCTAAATTCAGAGATTTCTTTTTCTTTAATGGCTGTCATACTTTTTCCATTTAGTAAAACCTCTCCTTGTGTTGGCTTATCTAAAGAAGCGAGTATATTCAGTAATGTTGTTTTTCCACTCCCTGACTCACCCATAATAGCGACATATTCACCTTTTTCAACAGTAAATGAAACATTTGATAATGCTTGAACTTGTTGACTTGAAAAACGTGTTGTATAAATTTTCTTTAAATTTTTAACTTCTAATAATGGCATAAATACTTCCTCCTTTATCCACTTATATTTTATAAAAAAAGAAGAATTGCTACCATCGATTTATCTTACAATTCTTTCTCTTTATCTTACACATGTGTAAGGTTACTCTACATTCAAGGTATCAATATGAAAATCTATAGCTACTCTTGTGCCTTTTTCTAAAACAGATTCAATAGATATATGATACCCTAAATTATCAATAATCTGCTTACATAAATACAATCCTAAGCCACTTGCCTTTTTATCAATACGTCCATTATATCCTGTAAAACCTTTATCAAAGACCCTTGGTAAATCTTCTTCTTTAATACCTATTCCAGTATCTTCTATATATAAAACATCATCATTTTCATAAATAGAAATCATTCCTTCATTCGTGTATTTCAAGGCATTAGATAGGATTTGTTCAATAACAAATGATATCCATTTTTGATCAGTAAGAATATCTTTATCTAACTGTTTAACTGACACCTTTATCTTCTTTTGGATAAATAGGGCAGATTGTTTTTTGACAACTTCATTAACAATATCCTTTAAAACATACCTTTCTATTCTTAAGTCCTGATTCATATCTTTAATCTTAATATAATTTAATGCCATTTCTACATATTGTTCAATACGATGAATTTGTATGATTAAATCCATTTGAGTATATTGCCCTGATTGAATAAGAAGTCTTAATGCAGAGATTGGTGTTTTAACTTGGTGTACCCATAATGTAAAATAGTCTAACATTTCGATATGTTCTTGTTCTTTTTCATTTCTTAAATGATGATGAAGATCATCCAACTTAAGAAGTAAGTTTTGATAGTCTATTTCTATCAAAGAACTTGCAGTTGGTAAGTCTGAAGTATAGACACTTTCTAATGATAAGAGATATTCTAATGTTTTTGTCTTTTTAAAAAAATGAATATAGTCATAAATCATATACATTAAGATAAATGATATGCTTAATATTGTTGCATAGTTGATAGCATTGACAAGAACATTATATAAAAAGAGGATAAGGTAAAAAATACTGATAATGAGTACAGAAAAAATATAAAAAGACTTACGATAAATAAAATAATCTTTTATCTTATTCATAAAATAATTTATACCCTAATCCTTTCTTTGTTTGTATTAATGAATCAATACCTAATTCCTCAACTTTTTTTCTTAATCTATTCATATTTACACTTAATGTATTATCGTCAATAAATTGATCACTTTGCCATAATTCTATCATTAAGTCTTCTCTAGAAACAAAATTTTCTTTTCTTTCAAACAGAAGCTGTAAGATTTTTAGCTCATTTTTTGTAAGCTCTATTGTGTGTTCATGATATGATAAAGTTGCTTCTAAAACATTAAGAGTTAATTCTTTATAAGTGATAATATGAAATTGTTTTGAAAAGGAGTATGTTCTTCTTAGTATGGCTTGAACCTTTGCTGTTAAAACATTTAAATCAAAGGGTTTATTAATAAAATCATCAGCACCCATATTCATTGCCATAACAATATTCATATTCTCATTTGTTGAAGAGATGAATATAATGGGTATTTCTGAAATTTTACGAATTTCTTGACACCAATAATATCCATTATAATAAGGCAATGATATATCTAGTAAAACTAATGTTGGTTGAACATCCTGAAACTGTTCCATAATATGTTTAAAATCTTTGATAACACAAACTTCATAATCCCATATTTCTAAATGCTTTTTTAATGTCATTGAAATGATTTCATCATCTTCTATAATCATGATTTTTTGCATGGTCATCACCTCTGTTAATATCATAAAACAAAGAAAAGACTTTTGTCAATCAAATCAATTATATAGAAAATGACAAAAATAAAAAGACCATAGATAATAATCCGTGATCTTGATATTTCTCTTGCGAAAATGTAATTAACGTTTTGAGAATTGTGGTGCTCTACGTGCTGCTTTAAGACCATATTTCTTACGTTCTTTAACACGTGCATCACGAGTTAAGAATCCAGCTGCTTTTAATGCTGGTCTATAATCTGATCCAGCTTCTAATAAAGCTCTTGAAATTCCATGGCGGATTGCTCCTGCTTGTCCAGTGTATCCTCCACCTTTAACATTTACAGTCACATCAAACTTACCAGTTGTTCCAGTTAATTCAAGTGGTTGGTTGACGATCATTAATAATACATCAGATGGTAAATAATCTTTTGCTTCTCTACCATTGATA
The DNA here is from genome assembly GCA_951801965.1 of uncultured Erysipelotrichaceae bacterium. Taxonomy (GTDB): domain Bacteria; phylum Bacillota_I; class Bacilli_A; order Erysipelotrichales; family Coprobacillaceae; genus CATOPA01. The sequence goes on from CATOPA010000007.1 coordinate 10,638, forward strand.
ACAATTTTTCCTGCACCAGTTGTTAAAATAACACGTGCTACTGAAGACTTTCTACGTCCAGTTCCTCTGTATTGTACATTAGCCATTGATTATCGTCCTCCTATCCTTTAATCTTTAACTCTACTGGTTTTTGTGCTGCGTGTGGATGTTCACTACCAGTGTAAACAAATAATTTCATCCCTTGTTTTCTTCCAAGTGTGTTATGAGGTAACATACCTTTAACAGCTGCTTCAACAAATCCTGTTGGATTAGAAGCTTGGAATTGGCGAGCAGTTTTTACTTTTAAACCACCTAACCATCCTGTGTGATGATAATACTTTACAGTATCTAATTTCTTACCAGTCATCACTACTTTTTCTGCATTAATGATAATAACATAATCACCAGTATCTACATGTGGAGTAAATGTTGGTTTGTGTTTCCCTCTTAATACAGTAGCTACTTCTGATGCTAAACGACCTAAAGTTAAACCTTCAGCATCAACAACGTACCATTTACGTTCAATTGTGGCTTCCTTAGCCATAGTTGTTTGTCTCATTTTTTATCCTCCTGTAGTTTCCGGGGCTACAACGTTAAAATAAGGCATTTATAATTATAGCAATATTGGGTATTTTGTCAACATACAATCGTGTTTTTATCAAATATTTTCTGATTAATTTTATTGTAAAATTCAATTCTACTATTGAATAACTTAAGATAAAATCTTCATTTTACAAAACATATTCAATGAATCACCAAGAGTTTTTATTTTTAATTAAAGAATTTAATCAATATCATATTTATGAAATATGAATATTTTATTTTCCTTTTAAGAAATCTAGATGATCTATTAAATGAAGTTTATGTTCTTTAGCAAATGTAAGCAATCTCTGATACATTGCTTCATTCATATCAGAAGGATCATGAGCATCAAAGCCAATAATAACATCATTACCAACTTCGCTTGCAATATCCCAAAAATGTGAATTTGGATATGCATACAGCTGCTCACCATTTACTTCCCTTAATCCTCTACGTATACCACCAGCATTAATTTCTAATGGAATACCATGTTCTTTTGCTTTTTCACAAATACGTCTTGAAACAGTTTGAGCATCTAAATCAAAATCCTGATAACCCATCATAAACAAATCAGGATGAGCAATATAGCTAAACAAATGTGTTTCAATGGCTTCCTCAACATCATTGCAATATAAATAGATATCTTTCTTTGACATATTCTCTTTACCAAAATAATCACTGTGTATACAATGCTTATGAAAATGATGCCCCAAAATGAGATAATCCACTTTATTTTCATTTAATAATCTTTGATAATAATGAAAGTATTCTTTTAATCCCTCTGCTTCGAATCCTCTATATACTTTTATTCTATTTTGATATTTCGTTTGACATTCATCTAATTTTAATAAATGCTCTTCCATCTGTGAATATGGCATTCTCATGTGTGGTCCGTTTTTTATAAATGCAAATATAAGTGACAATAAACTCTTCATATCTCTTATTGCAGGAATAGATTTTATTAAATGTAAACGATAATGAGGTAATGGAACATGACAACACATTCCTAATTCTTCGATACCCATATCAATAGCTGATAAAATCATTTCTTCCTCAGTTCCATTCGCATGCCCACATCTATAAGTATGTGTATGATAATTAACCTTCTTCATAATACACCTCTTGTAAATATAACCCTTGGGGTTTCGCTTTGTATAAACATTTCTTGGTTCCACAACTTTCAAGCATTTCCGACAATATTTCCCAGGAAATACGTTTTGCTCCTACTTGAATAACACCTCCAACAATATGTCTGACCATGTAACGCCTAAATCCATTTCCAATCAGTCGAAATGTAATGATGCCATCTTTTTCTTCAATATCAAATTGATATAAAGTACGGATTGTATTTCCATATTGATCATAACTACAAAAAGATGCAAAATTATGCTCTCCAATAAATAATTGTGCAGCTTTTCTCATAAGATCAATATCTAAATGTCTACCATACTGATAAATATAATCAGTTTCAAATGGATTATACTCATTTGTACTTAATAAATATCTATATTCTTTTTTTATAGCACTATATCTTGAATGAAAGTCATCATCCACATAACATGCATCAACAACATATATATCATTAGGCATAAAATGATTGATAGCCCTTTTCCACTGATGAGCAGGAAGCTCTTTTTTTGTATCAAAGTGAAAAACTTGATGTACTGCATGGACTTTAGCATCTGTTCTCCCCGAGGCATGAATAATAGTTTCTTCTTCATTAATTTTTTTTAAAGCTTTTTGAATTTCACCTTGCACAGTTCTTTCTTTATTTTGTACTTGAAAGCCATGGAATTGACTTCCATCATAGCTGACAACACACTTCACTCTCATAAAACAAAACTCATTATAATCAATGATGAGCACACAATAACAACACTCATCAAAGAAATTGTATCAGCCAACTTCCAATGTAATTGCTTATATCGTGTTCGTTTTGCTTCTGGATTATAATTACGACTTTCCATAGCATTTGCTAAATCCTCTGCTCTTTGAAATGCAGAAATAAATAATGGTATAATCAATGAAACAATAGATAAGATTTTTTCTTTTAAGTGTCCTTCAGAAAATTCTACCCCCCTACTTGCTTGTGCTTTCATAATTCTTTGTGTTTCTTCAAGCAAAGTTGGAATAAATCTTAATGCTATTGATATCATCATTGCAACTTCATGAGTTGGAAATCCTATTTTTTTAAATGGAAGAAGCAAATGCTCTATTCCTAATGTTAAATCAAGAGGTTTTGTTGTTGCAGTAAGAATTGTTGTCATAACAATAATTAAAATCAAGCGTATAAAAATATATGCTGTTTGAAAAAGTGCTTGGTCATATATCTTTATAAAACCAATTTCCAATAATAAGTTTCCTCTTTGTATAAAAAGAAGATTAAAAAATGTTAAAAACGCCATCATAAATAGCATTGGTTTGATTGCTTTTATAATTTGAGAAAATTTCATTTTTGATAACCCAACCATTATAAGTACAAAAACACCTAATATACCATACCCAATAAATCCAGCATCAAAGAAAACTGAAATAAGTAAAAGTAATAATGCACCTATTTTAAGACGAGGATCTAATTTATGAATAAAACTATCTAGAGGTATATATTTACCAAACATCATATTATTCATTCAACTCTCCTCCTATACTTTCAATCAGCTTATTCATATCTTTGATTGTTGGATCAATATGAAACCCATTTTGATTTAACTCATGAATAAATGATGTTATGATTGGTAAATCAATACTTAAAGACATAAGATAACTTGTTTCTTTAAACAATTCATCTACACTGACATGCTTTTCGACTTTTCCTTTATTCATCACAATCACTTCATCGCAATATTCTAGCACTTGATCCATATCATGAGATACCAATATAACCGTTTTTCCAGTTTGATTTATCTTTTTAAACAAATTTAGCATCTCTTTAGCTCCTTGGGGATCTAAACCTGCTGTTGGTTCATCTAATATCAAAATATCAGGATCCATAGCTAAAATTCCTGCAATAGCTACTCTTCTCTTTTGTCCTCCTGACAAATCAAAAGGAGATTTTTCTAAATAGCTTTCATCTAAACCAACCATTTTTAATACTTTTTTAGCCATTTCAATAGCTTCATCTTCGTTTATTCCAAAATTCTTTGGCCCAAAAATAATATCCTTTAAGATTGTTTCTTCAAATAATTGATATTCTGGGAATTGAAAAACAAGACCTGCTTTTTTTCGCAATGGTTTTAAACTTTCTGGTTTATCAGTAGCAGTGATCAAAATATCTTCAATATGAACCTCTCCAGCACTTGGCAACAACAAAGCATTCATATGTTGAATAAGCGTTGATTTTCCACTACCAGTATGTCCGATTAATGCAGTCATCTTTCCTTTTTCAATATTCAAATCTACGCCTTTTAAGGCATGATATGAAAATGGTGTTTTTTCACTATAAATATGTTCTACTTTTTTGAATGTAATTGACATAATTTGTTCACCAACTTTTCTCTACTAATATAATTTTCAATCTCAAAACCTTTTTGTTGTAAACCTTTTGATACTTTATAAGCAAAAGGAATATCTAAAGAGAGTTCCTCTAATTGTTCTTGTTTCATTAAAACATCTTTTGGCTTTCCATGATCTACTATTTTTCCATGATTAAGTAATATAACATAATCAGAATTTGCTGCTTCTTCTATATCATGTGTAATTGAAAGAATTGTCATATTCTTATTTTTATTTAACTCACTCACAAGTGCATTAATTTCCTTTTTTCCACGTGGATCTAACATACTTGTTGCTTCATCTAGAATAATAATAGAAGGACTCATTGCAAGAATACCTGCAATGGCCACTCTTTGTTTTTGTCCACCTGAAAGCTTTGTAGGCTCATGATCTAAGAAATCAAGCATATTGACTTTAGAAGCATACTCATAAATAACATCATCCATCAAATTTGGATCCATACATATATTTTCAAGTCCAAAAGCAATATCATCTCTTACAGTTGCTCCTATAAATTGATTATCAGGATTTTGAAAAACAATACCAATTTGACTACGAACTTCTGATAAAGTCTCCTCTGTAAGTTGAATACCTCCAACAATAATATCTCCTGATTTTTTTTCTAATAAACCCATTAATAATTTTGAAATGGTACTCTTTCCACTTCCATTATGTCCTAAGATTGTTGTATATGTTCCTTTTTCAATATCAAATGAAATGTTATCGATTGTTTTTGAACCTTCTTCATATTCAAATGATAGATTTTTAACTTCAATAATTTTATCCATGCTCTTTCCTCCAAGCATTACAATTTTATTATGATTAAGGTGTCTTGTCAACTACAATACAATATGATTTGGTAAAATAAAAAGCGATAGTTATCTATCGCTCATTATTTAAAATAATCCAATAACTGCCATTGGTGCATTATCACCTTTACGGTTATATGTTTTTAATACACGAGTGTATCCACCATTTTTTTCTGCATATTTAGGTGCAACTTCATCAAACAATTTTTGAACAGCAGTTTTACCAGTTGCAGGATCTACAACATCTTGTAATACAGCAGCAGCTTGTCTTCTTGCATGTAAATCTCCACGTTTACCTAAAGTAATTAATTCATCAACGATTGAACGAACTTCTTTAGCTCTTGTAACAGTTGTTTCAATTGTTCCATGCATAATAACATCTGTAGCTAAGTTACGTAACATTGCTTTTCTATGAGATGATACACGCCCTAATTTTCTATTTTTTGCCATAAATTAGTGCTCCTTCCAATATTTTCTAAGAATTAATCGATAGGTTTAAATCCTAATCCCAATTCAACTAATTTTTCTTTCACTTCTTTTAAAGATTTCTTACCTAAGTTTCTGACTTTAATCATATCATCTTCACTCTTAGCGGCAAGTTCTTGAACTGTTTGAATACCAGCTCTCTTTAAACAGTTATAAGAACGTACTGATAAGTCTAATTCTTCAATTGTCATATCAAGTACTTTATTACTTGTATCTTCTTCAGTTTCACTCATAACTTCCATGTTCATTGCCATATCAGTTAATTCAACGAACATATTTAAGTGTTCCACTAAAATCTTAGCAGCTAATGCTAAAGCTTCATGTGGCTGAATTGATCCATCAGTAGTGATTTCAAGAGTCAATTGATCATACTTTGCACTTTGACCAACACGAGTAGGTTCAACTGCATAAGCAACTTTCACTACTGGTGAATAAATTGAATCAGTAGCAATAACACCTATTGTATTGATCAATTTCTTATTTTGATCAGCACTCATGTAACCTCTATCTTTGTGTGCATACATTTCCATATAGAAATGTGCTCCTTCAGCAACATGAGCAATTTCTAAATCATTTGAAATCATTGTCACATCAGATGGACATTGAATATCAGCTCCTGTAACAACAGCAGGACCTTTGACATCAATAATCATTGTGACATCTTCATCACTATCAATTGAAAATACTAATTTCTTAATATTCAAAATAATTGAAGTGACATCTTCTACAACACCATCTACTGCAGAAAATTCATGAATTGCTCCTTGAACTTTCACAGCATGTACTGCACATCCAGGAATTGATGAAAGTAAAACTCTACGTAAAGAGTTTCCTAAAGTTGTTCCGAACCCTCTTTCTAATGGTTCAATCACAAATTTACCATAGTTATCACTTTCATCATATTCAGCAATACTAAAATTCGCTTTTTCAAACTTTTGCATTATTTCCCTCCTCACTTAGAAATAAATACTTGTTTACTTCATTATCCACGAGGACGTTTTGGTGGACGGCACCCGTTATGTGGAATTGGTGTTACGTCATTAATAGATGTAACTTCTAACCCAGCTGCTTGTAATGCTCTTACAGCAGCTTCACGTCCTGGTCCAGGACCTTTGACACATACATCTACGGTCTTCATTCCATGATCCATTGATGCTTTTGCAGCAGCTTCAGCAGCCATTTGAGCAGCATATGGAGTAGACTTTCTTGAACCTTTGAATCCAAGTGCACCAGCACTAGACCAAGTTAATACATTTCCATGTTCATCAGTTACAGTAACAATTGTGTTATTGAAAGTTGAATGTACATGTGCGACACCTTTTGCTATATTCTTTTTAACACGTCTTTTACCACGAGTATTTGTTCTTGCCATTTTCGTTCAACCTCCTATTTCTTCTTACCAGCAATTGGACGAGCTTTTCCCTTACGAGTACGAGCATTAGTTTTTGTTTTTTGTCCACGAACTGGAAGTCCTTTACGATGACGGATACCTCTATAGCTTCCGATTTCCATTAAACGTTTAATGTTCAATGCAACTTCTCTACGAAGATCTCCTTCAACTTTATATTTTTCAACTTCTTTTCTAATTTTTCCTTCTTCTTCTTCAGTTAAATCTTTAACTCTAGTATCTTCACTAATTCCTGTAGCTTCACAGATTTTCTTTGCAGTTGTAGCACCGATACCATAAATATAAGTTAAAGAAACTACCACACGCTTATCACGTGGGATATCAACACCTGCTATACGAGCCATGTTTACTTCCTCCTATTAACCTTGTCTTTGTTTATGTTTTGGGTTTTCGCAGATTACCATTACTCTACCCTTACGTTTGATTACTCTGCATTTATCACATATTGGTTTTACAGATGGTCTTACTTTCATCTTAATCTTTACCTCCTTTGGGAAGATTTTCTATTTATGTCTAAATGTAATTCGCCCACGTGTTAAATCATATGGAGAAATTTCTACGGTTACTTTATCCCCCGGTAAAATGCGAATGTAGTTCATACGGATTTTACCAGAAACGTGAGCCAGGATAACCGCTCCATTTTCCAACTCTACCTTAAACATTGCATTTGGTAATGTTTCAAGTACAGTTGCCTCTACTTCAATTACGTCATCTTTTTTTGCCATTGATTATAACTCCTTTTAAAGTTTTGTCAAAATTTCATAACCATCACTTGTAATAGCGATAGTATGTTCATAATGTGCTGCTAATGAATGATCTAAGGTTACAACAGTCCAATCATCATCTAAAACATCTGTTTCACAGCGTCCTAAATGAGCCATAGGTTCAATTGCCAAAGTCATTCCCTCTTTTAATCTTGGTCCTCTCCCTGGTGCTCCATAATTTGGAACAGAAGGATCTTCATGAACTTGAGTTCCTATACCATGACCAGTATAATCACGAGGGGTTGAGCAACCATGTTCCTCTAAATACATCTGCACAGCATGAGAAATATCAGATAAACGATTGCCAGGTTTTACTTTTGCAAGACCTGCATAAAGTGCTTCTTCAGTCACTTTCATCAAATGAGCTGCTTCTTCACTTATTTGACCTACTGCATATGTCCAAGCACTATCACCATGATAGCCCTTATAACATGCACCAACATCCACTGAAATAATGTCACCATCCTTCAACTTTCTATCACTTGGTATTCCATGAACAACAACTTCATTAATAGAAGTACATACAGAATTAGGAAAACCATATAAATGTAGAAATGAAGGAGTTGCTCCAGCATCACGAATAACTTTTTCACAAATTTCATCAATTTCTTGAGTGGTTACACCTGGTTTAATAACAGTTTTCAGTTTGTCATGGACAAGTGCAACGATACGTCCTGCTTCTCTCATTAATTCAATTTCTCTTTGGTCCTTAGTAACAATCATTATTTTCCCTCCAAGCTTTTTTCAATGTCTTTAAAGACGTCTTCCATAGATTGGTCACCATTAATATTAATGATTGTTCCTTTCATTGTATAATAATCAATTAAAGGCTTTGTTTGTTTGTTATAAGTATCAAGTCTAACAGTTACAGCTTCTTCGCTTTCATCTGCTCTTTGATACAACTCTCCACCACATTTGTCACAAATACCTTCAACTTTTGGTGGATTAAATTCAATGTGAAATGTTGCTCCACAATCTTTACATGTTCTTCTTCCAGATAATCTTTTAACAAGTTTATCTTGTGGAATTTCTAAATTGATGATTGCATCAATTGTAAAATCAAATTCTTTAGCGATACTATCTAATTCTCTCGCTTGAACTATAGTACGAGGAAAACCATCTAAAATAAATCCATTATCAAATTGGTTTTCTTTTAAATATTCCCTCACCATTTCAATCGTATAATCGTCTGGTACAAGGTGCCCAAATTGCATAAAATATTTTGCAATTACACCATATTTACTTTGTTCACTTAGTGCTTTTCTGAATAAGTCTCCAGTAGATATTTGTGTTAACCCAAACTTATTGACAAGTTTGTCAGCTTGAGTCCCTTTACCAGCACCAGGAGGCCCCATTAAAATAATGTTCATATTAATACTCTCCTTTTTATTATACTATTTTCTTATATATCCATGATACTCCTTACGAGTGATCAAAGTCTTAATTTGCTTTGTAGTTTCCAATGCAACACCAGTCACGATAATCAATCCTGTACCACCTAAAGTCAATGAAGCATTAGATGTTTGAGACCAAATAACTGGAGTTATAAGTGGAATAGCAGCAATAATAACCAAGAAAATTGATCCAACAACTGTAACTCTATTTAAAATAACATTAATATGTTGTTCAGTGTCTTTCCCAGTTCTTACACCTGGAACAGCTCCTCCATTCTTCTTTAAATCTTCACTAATTTTATGTGAATCAATTTGTAAATTAGAATAGAAGAAAGCAAACAAGACAATCATAATGATATACAAGCAAAAACCAATTGGTTGTTGATAGTTTAAAATATTATCAATCATTCTTGTTACATCTGTTGATTTCATAAAACTGATAATTGTTCTTGGTGCAGCTAATACAGATGAAGCAAAGATAACAGGTAACACACCTGAACTATTAATTTTAATAGGCATATGTGTAGAATCCTTAGTTTTCATAACAGTATTAGAACTTGTAGCATACATAATAGGAATCTTTCTTACAGCACCTTCATTAAATACAACAAATATAACAATTGCTAAGTAAACAACTATAAATAAGACATACCATAATATACCTAATGCAGTTGCTTGTGTTCCTTTATCAAAAGAAACAATGCTATTAAATGTTGTAATAAAACTATTTGGTAAGTTAGAAACAATTCCAGTAAAAATTAATAATGATGTACCATTACCAATTCCTTTTTGTGTGATTTGATCACCTATCCACATAGCTAACATACTTCCTGCCATCATAACGATAACAACATAAGCATATGTCCACATTGATGAAGAATTCAAAATATGATATCCTTTATCGAATGCATATGTTAATGATCCACCTTGTATAGCAGCAAGTAATAAAGTCACATATCTTGTTACTTTATCTTTTTTCTTCTTTCCTGTATTTCCTTCTTTTTGCCATTGAGCAAGTATTGGAATAACATCCATTGATAATAATTCAATAATAATAGATGCTGTAATGTATGGAGAGACACCTAATGAAAAGATAGAAAATCTTTCAAGCATTCCTCCACCTAACATATTCATAATTCCAAGAATACCACTATTAGTAGCACCACCTGTTAATGCATTAGCATTAATTGATGGAACAGTAATAGCAGCACCTAAACGGAATACAAATAACATACCAAGTGTAAAGATAATTCTTTGACGTAATTCACCTTTTTTAAAAACTGTCTTAAAAAAGTTTACCATCTTAGATCACCTCTGTTTTTCCACCTGCAGCTTCAATTGCAGCAACAGCCGATTTTGAGAATTTCTTAGCTTTAACTGTTAAAGCAACCTTCAATTGACCGTTACCTAGAACCTTTAAACCATCTAATTCTTTCTTTACTAATCCACATTCTTTTAATGCAGCCATATCAACAGTGCTTCCAGCTTCAAATCTGTTTAAATCTTCTACATTAACAATTGCATATTCAATTCTATTTAAATTTGTGAATCCACGTTTTGGTAAACGCATGAATAAAGGTGTTTGTCCTCCTTCAAATCCAGGTTTCTTTCCTCCACCAGATCTTGATTTTTGTCCTTTTTGTCCTTTACCAGCAGTTTTTCCAGTACCAGAACTTGTTCCACGACCGATACGCTTTCTTTCTTTACGCGCACCTTCTGTATAATGTAATTCGTGTAGCTTCATGTTTACACCTCCTATTTGCTTTCTTCAACTTTAACTAGGTGTCCAACAGTTTTAATCATTCCTTGAATAAACTCGTTGTTGACTTTTTCTACTGATTTATGCATTTTTGTTAAACCTAACGCTTTAAGAGTATCCTTTTGATTTTTCTTAGAACCAATAGGACTTTTTACAAGCGTAATGATAACTGTATTTTCTTTTGCCATTTCTTACGCTCCTCCTAACCATAAATTTCTTCAACAGTTCTATCTCTTAATTCAGCCACTTGCTTAGCAGTCTTTAACTCAGCTAACCCTTGAATAGTTGCACGAACCATGTTGATTGGTGTTCTTGATCCAATTGATTTAGATAAAATATCTGAATATCCAGCTAATTCAACAACAGCACGAACTGGACCACCAGCAATAATTCCAGTACCTTGAGATGCAGGTCTTAAAAATACATTACCTGATCCAAACATACCATTAACTTCATGAGGAATAGTTCCATGAATAATTGGTACATTGATAATATTTCTTTTTGCTGCTTCAGATGCTTTTCTAATAGCATCAGGTACTTCGTTTGCTTTACCAGTTCCGAATCCAACACGACCTTTTCTATCACCAATAACAACTAATGCAGCAAAGCGGAATTTACGTCCACCTTTAACAACTTTAGTTACACGGTTAATAGTAACAACACGTTCTTCGAATTCTTTTTCAACTTTTGGTCCATTTCTTCTTGGTCCATTTCTTCTTGGTCCGTTTCTTCTTGGCCCATTTTCTCTTGGTTTACGTTGTTCCATTCTTTAACCTCCCTATTAGAATTTCAATCCAGCTTCTCTAGCAGCTTCAGCTAGTGCTTTCACACGACCATGATAAATATATCCACCACGATCGAATACTACATTTTCAATATTTTTAGCGATTGCTCTTTTAGCGATTTCTTTACCAACTTGAGTAGCAGCTTCTACATTTCCACCATTTTCTAGTTTCATTTCTACTGAAGATGCAGCAACTAAAGTTACTCCATTTACATCATCAATAATTTGTGCATGGATATGAGAGCTTGAACGGAATACATTTAAACGAGGACATTCTGGAGTTCCACTTATTTTATTACGAACTCTAGCATGACGTTTTTTACGTAAATCGTTTCTTGACATAGTTTTAGCCATGATTAATAGCTCCTTCCTTATTTTTTAACTACTTCTTACCAGCAGTTTTACCTTCTTTTCTAATAATTCTTTCACCAACATACTTAATACCTTTACCTTTATATGGTTCAGGTTTTTTCACTGCTCTAATTCTAGCAGCAATTTCTCCTACTCTTTCCTTAGAAATTCCAGATACTTTAACAGTTGTTTGAGTTGGTGTTTCAATTTTAACACCCTCTTCTCCTTCGATTTCTACTGGATGAGAGTATCCAACATTTAATACTAACTTATTTCCTTGCATTTGAGCACGATATCCAATACCAACGATTTCTAAGTTCTTTTCAAAACCATTATGAACACCTTCGATCATATTTGCAAGTAAAGCTCTTGTAGTACCATGTAATTGTTTAACTGTCTTTTGTTCACTTGTTCTTACTACTTTAATTTCGTTTCCATTCATTTCAATATTAATAAATGGTGAAAACTGTCTAACTAAAGTTCCTTTACTTCCTGTTACTGTAACAGTGTTGTCTTCAGCGATTTCAACTTTTACACCCTCAGGTACATTAATCATTTTATTACCGACACGAGACATCAGTTACACCTCCTGTTTATTTATTTTTATTACCAGATATATGCTAATACTTCTCCACCAATTTGTTTTGCTCTTGCTTCTTTATCAGTCATAAGTCCTTGAGAAGTAGATAATACAACAATTCCTAATCCATTAAGTACTTTAGGAATTTCATTAACTTTAGCATATTGACGTAAACCAGGTTTAGATACTCTCTTTAATCCTGAAATTACTCTATCATTACCTTTGTACTTTAAAGTGATAACGATGTTCTTAATAACACCTTCACCTTCTAATTTATAATCTTTAATAAATCCTTCGTTTTTCAAAATTTCAGTAAAATCTACTTTTAACTTTGATGCAGGAATAACAACTTCTTCATGACGTTGCTGATTTGCATTACGAATTCTTGTTAACATATCTGCGATTGGATCTGTTACCATTCACGATGTCCTCCTTCCATTTGGGAATTATATTTTTTACCAGCTTGCTTTCTTTACTCCAGGAATTTCACCTTTATAAGCTAATTCTCTGAAACAAATACGGCATAATTTAAATTTTCTAATGACTGCATGTGGACGTCCACAACGTTCGCATCTTGTATATTCACGAACTTTGTATTTTTGAGGACGTTGTTGTTTAACTTTCATTGATGTTTTAGCCATGAATTATGTCCTCCTTATTTTTGGAATGGCATTCCTAATAACGCTAATAATTCATGTCCTTCTTCATCAGTATTAGCAGTTGTTACGAATACAATATCCATTCCTCTTAATTTATTGACTTTATCAAAGTTGATTTCAGGGAAAATAAGTTGTTCTTTAATTCCTAAAGTATAATTTCCTCTTCCATCAAATGAATTTTTAGGTACACCTCTAAAATCTCTTACACGAGGTAAAGAAATGCTCACTAATTTATCTAAAAATTCATACATTTTCTCACCACGTAATGTAACTTTACATCCAATTGGCATTCCCTCACGTAATTTAAATCCAGCAATTGATTTCTTTGCTTTTGTAATCACTGGTTTTTGTCCAGCAATAGCAGTTAATTCTTCAACAGCTTCATCTAATAACTTAGAGTTACTTACTGCATCACCAACACCAATGTTGATAACGATCTTTTCAATAGCTGGAACTTGCATTACTGAACTATAATTAAACTTAGTCATTAATGATTTTTTTACTTCATTTTCATAACGTTCCTTTAGTCGGTTCATTATTTAACCTCCTTCCGATTACTTTTTCTTTTTAGTAGTTTTGTCGATTGCTTTTCCTGTCTTTTTATTGATACGGATTTTTTTACCATCTACAAAATCATATCCAATTTTAACAGTTGTTTTTGCCTTTGTGTCATAATAAGCAACATTTGAAGCATGAATTGGAGCTTCTCTTGTTACAATTCCACCATCTGGATCAGCTTGTGAAGGTTTGATATGTTTAGTCACCATATTAACTCCTTCAACAATAACTCTATTTTCTTTTCTAAGAATTTGAATAATTTCTCCAGTCTTACCTTTATCACTACCAGCAATAACTTGAACTGTATCACCTACATGTAATTTCATTTTCTCGCTTCCTCCTATAATACCTCAGGAGCTAATGATACGATTTTCATGAAATCTGCATCTCTTAACTCTCTCGCTACTGGTCCAAAGATACGAGTTCCTTTAGGTGAATTATCATCTTTAATAATAACACATGCGTTATCATCAAATTTAATATAAGAACCATTTTCACGTCCTACACCGTATTTTGTTCTTACAATAACAGCTTTGACAACCTCACCTTTTTTAACTGTACCACCTGGTGTCGCTTGCTTTACTGTAGCCACGACGATATCACCAATGTTACTAAACTTTCTATTTGAACCACCAAGGTTTCTAATTACTAGTACTTCTTTTGCTCCTGTATTGTCAGCAACTTTTAATCTGCTTTCATTTTGGATCATTTTAGTGACCTCCTTTCAGATTCTTTCTTAAATAATTTCTGCTTTTTTAACGATTTCTACTAAACGGAAACGTTTAGTTGCAGATAATGGACGAGTTGCCATAATTTTTACAACATCACCATTTCTTGCAATGTTTTCTTCATCATGAGCCTTAAACTTTTTAGAAGATTTAACACGTTTTCCGTATAATTTGTGTTTCACATGAGTTTCTACTAAAACAGTAATTGTCTTATCCATTTTTGTAGAAATAACTGTTCCAGTATAAACTTTACGATTGTTTCTTTCCATATTTGACTCCTTCTAATTATTTGTTTAATTCTCTTTCTCTAATAATTGTTTTAATTCTTGCAATATTTTTTCTTACTGCTTTAATACGAGCAGTATTTTCTAATTGACCTGTTGCATGTTGGAATCTTAATCCAAATAATTCTTTTTTGTACTCTTCTACTTTGTTAAGTAATTCTTGAGTTTCTGTATTTCTAATATCTTGAACTGTCACAATTACTCACCTCTTCCAATAATCTTGCATTTAACTGGTAACTTATGAGATGCAAGTCTTAATGCTTCTCTTGCTACTTCTTCTTCAACACCTGCTACTTCAAACATCACACGACCTGTTTTTACAACTGCTACCCATTCTTCTGGAGCACCTTTACCTGAACCCATACGTACTTCAAGAGGTTTCTTTGTTTTAGCTAAATGAGGGAAAATTCTAATCCAAACTTTTCCACCACGCTTCATATAACGGTTAATAGCAATACGAGCAGCTTCAATTTGTCTTGAAGTAATCCAAGCACCTTCTTGAGCTTGTAATCCATATTCACCGAATGAAACTTCTGTTCCGCCTTTAGCTTTACCTTCATATTTAACTCTATGAGGTCTTCTATATTTTGTTCTCTTAGGCATCAACATGATTATTTATCCCCTTTCTTCTTTGCAGGAAGAATTTCTCCCTTACAAATCCAAACTTTAACTCCTAATTTTCCGTATGTTGTATCTGCTTCTGCAGTTGCGTAATCAATGTCAGCTCTTAAAGTGTGAAGAGGTACATTACCTTCTGAATATCCTTCAGTTCTTGCCATATCAGCACCACCTAAACGTCCTGAA
The DNA here is from genome assembly GCA_951801965.1 of uncultured Erysipelotrichaceae bacterium. Classification (GTDB taxonomy): domain Bacteria; phylum Bacillota_I; class Bacilli_A; order Erysipelotrichales; family Coprobacillaceae; genus CATOPA01. Next base: position 26,059 of record CATOPA010000007.1, read on the forward strand.
ACAGCAGTTTTGATTCCTTTTGCTCCAGCTCTCATAGCACTTTGAATTGCTCTTTTTTGAACTGTTCTAAATGAAGCACGATTTTCTAATTGTTCAGCAATTTTGTTTGCTACTAATTGTGCAACAACATCTGGATTTTTGATTTCAACAATATTGATAAACACTTGTTTACCATTTACCATTTTTGCAACATCTTTTCTTAAAGCATCAACTGCTTCTCCATCTTTTCCAATAACAACACCAGGTCTAGATGTATGAATAAAGATGCTTACACGATTTTTTGATCTTTCAATTTCAATATTTGCAACATAAGCGCCTTTTAACTTTGCATTTAAGAATTCACGAATCTTAATATCTTCGTGTAATAATGAAGCAAAGTCTTTATCATTAGCGTACCATCTTGAATTCCAATTACGATTTACGCCAACTCGTAATCCTACTGGACTTACTTTTTGACCCATACTTTGCCCTCCTATCTTTCAGCAACCACACATGTAATGTGGCTTGTTCTCTTTAAAATTTGAGTACCGCTACCTTTAGCTCTTGCGCGGAATCTCTTTAATGTAGGACCTTCATCTACATATATTTCTTTAATATATAATTTCTCTTCATCTGCACCATCATTAAATACAACATTTTGAGCAGCTGATTTAATGACTTTAATGATTGCAGGAGTTGCACTTTTATTAACGTATTCTAAGATACCTAGTGCTTCTTTTACTTGCTTACCTCTTACTAAGTCAACAACTAATCTCGCTTTTTGAGGGGCAACACGAATCATTTTAGCTTGTGCTCTTGCTTCCATGTTATCTTTCTCCTCTCTTTCTATCTACCTGACTTTTTATCATCAGCACCATGACCATGATAAGTTCTTGTAGGAGCAAATTCTCCTAACTTATGTCCAACCATATCTTCAGTAACATATACTGGGATATGTTCTCTTCCGTTGTATACTGCAAAAGTATGTTCAATAAATTGTGGGAAGATTGTAGAACGTCTAGACCATGTTTTAATGACTTCTTTTTTATTAGCAGCATTTAATGCTTCTACTTTTTTCATTAAGTGTTCGTCCACAAATGGACCTTTTTTTAAACTTCTTGCCATATTCTATAACCCTCCTTCTTATTTACCGTTACGACGACGAACGATCATTTTATTTGAAGCTTTCTTTGTCTTTCTAGTTTTAACACCAAGAGCTTTTTTACCCCATGGAGTCATAGGAGCTTTACGACCGATTGAAGTTCTACCTTCACCACCACCATGTGGATGGTCATTTGGGTTCATAACAGAACCACGAACTGTAGGTCTAATACCTCTCCATCTATTACGACCAGCTTTACCATAGTTAACTAATCCATAATCTTCATTTCCAACAACACCAACTGTTGCTCTACAAACTGCCAAGAATTTTCTTACTTCACCAGAAGCTAATCTTACAGTAACATATTTTCCTTCTTTACCTAAGATTTGTGCAGAAACACCTGCAGATCTCGCAATTTGTCCACCTTTACCAGGATGCATTTCAATATTGTGGATAACAGTACCTTCAGGCATATTTCCCATTGGTAAGCTATTTCCAACGATAATATCAGCATTTTCTCCTGATACAATTTTCATTCCAACTTCTAACCCCTTTGGAGCAAGAATATATCTTTTTTCACCATCTACATAATGAATTAATGCGATGTTTGCTGATCTGTTAGGATCATATTCAATTGTTGCAACTTTTCCAACAATATCATCTTTATTACGTTTAAAATCAATAATACGATATAAACGTTTATGTCCGCCACCATGGTGACGAGTTGTGATAACACCTTGATTATTACGTCCGCCTTTTTTTGGTAAACGAATTGTCAATGATTTCAATGGCTTATTTGTTGTAATTTCTTCATAAGTCAAAGAAGTCATATTACGACGACCGTTTGTCGTAGGCTTATATGTTTTAATAGGCATTCTTATTTCCTCCTTGTTTTATTTATCTGGAATGGAGTTCATTCCAATAACTTGAAATTAAATATTATTCGTCACCAAATAAATTAATTTCGTATCCTTCTTTTAATTTAACAATTGCTTTTTTTCTTTTCTTTGTTTTACCAACGTATCTACCCATTCTCTTTGTTTTAGGTTTAACATTCATAATGTTAACTTTTTCAACTTTTACATCAAACATTTTTTCAACTGCATCTTTTACTTCAGTTTTATTTGCGTTGACATCTACATCGAATGTATATTTATTTTCTGTCTGTTGTAATAATAAAGATTTTTCAGTAAGTACTGGTTTTCTTAAAACATCAGTAATATGTGCCATTATGCCAATACCTCCTCAACAGCTTTAATAGCATTTTCAGTCATAACTAACTTAGTGCTATCTAAGATATCGTATACATTAATTCCTTTTGAATCGATAACTTTAACTCCTGGAATATTTCTAGCAGATAAAGCAACATTTTCATCAACTTCATCCATAACAATTAATGTTTTTCTATTTGCTTCTAAGCTTTCTAAAACTTTAACCATTGCTTTTGTCTTTGGTGCATCAATTGTAAGTGCATCTAATACAGTCAACTCGCTATCAATAACTTTTTGACTTAAAGCTGATTTTAAAGCAAGGCGTCTTACTTTTCTGTTCATTTTTAATTTGTAGTTTCTATTTGTGTTAGGTCCAAAAACAACCCCTCCACCTCTCCATTGAGGTGCACGAATAGATCCTTGTCTTGCTCTACCTGTACCTTTTTGTCTCCAAGGTTTTCTTCCTCCACCTTTGACTTCAGTACGGTTTTTCACTTTATGAGTACCTTGTCTCCATGAAGCTCTTTGTAGTAAGACCATATCAAAGATTGCTTGATTATTTGGTTCAATACCAAATACTGATTCATTTAATTCAGTATCTTTTACTTTTTGACCTTCTTGGTTATATACTGCAACTTTTAACATTAGTTTTCCTCCTTTCGCTTCATTATTCAGCAGCTTCAGCAGTTTCTTCTACTACTGGGCTTTCCACGATTTCTTCTTCAGTTTCATAGATAACTAAATCCTCAGCAGGATTTACTTTACCATTTCCTTTAATTGCTGTTTTTACAACAACTAAACCTTTCTTTGGACCAGGAATTGATCCACTGATTAACAATACATTGTTTTCAACATCAACAGCAACAATTTCCAAATTTTGCACAGTTCTTGTGACATTTCCCATTTGCCCTGGTAATTTCTTACCTGGAGCAATTCTATTTGGAGCGATTGGTCCCATTGAACCAACAATTCTATGAGCACCTGAACCATGTCCTTTTGGACCAATGTGTTGTCCGTGTCTTTTTATAACACCTTGATATCCTTTACCTTTGCTAGTTCCAGTTACATCTACAACTTCACCAGCTACAAAGCTATCAACTTTAATTTCTTGACCAACTTCATAACTCATCATTTCGTCATAACGAAATTCTTTAATGAAGCGCTTAGGAGCTGTACCAGCTTTTGCAACATGTCCCTTATGGGCCTTAGTTGCTAATTTTTCTCTCTTGTCTTCAAAACCAACTTGGATAGCATCATATCCATCAGTAGCAATTGTTTTCTTTTGTAAGACAACGTTTGGAGTTGCTTCAACAACTGTTACAGGAATGAGTTTACCATCTGTTGTGAAAACTTGAGTCATTCCAATCTTACGACCTAAGATTCCTTTCATGAGTTACACCTTTTACCTTTCTTATAATTTAATTTCAATATCAACACCACTTGGTAATTCTAAACGAGTAAGTACATCTACTGTTTCTGGTGTTGGGTTCACAATGTCAATAAGACGTTTGTGAGTTCTGATTTCAAATTGTTCACGAGAATCTTTATACTTATGAACTGCTCTTAAAATTGTATAAACTTCTTTTTCAGTAGGCAATGGTACTGGACCAACGACTTGAGCCCCTGATTTCTTAGCAGCTGCAACAATTTTTTCTGCAGAAGCATCTAAGATTTTGTGATCAAATGATTTCAATCTAATTCTAATTTTGTTGTTTGCCATGATTTATTCCTCCTTTTTTGCCAATATATTTGGCTGCTCCGTACAAATTACCTGAATCCACTCTTCCGCTCATGACAACGGCTATCAGTGTTTCAGCAACCTTGCACTTCTACGCATTCACAACGAGTGTATTATACGCTAATATTCAAATAAAAGCAAGACTTTTCAATGTATTTTACAAGTTTTTTTATAAATTTTTCTATTGATAAATCTGCCAAAAAAATATATTAAAATTTCTCTAAAAAAATGCGAAAAAAAAGGAGGAGATAAAGACAATCTCCTCATAAAGACCGGCAACTTGCTATTGTCGCACTTGCGTACTATCTTCGCCGTTATGATGCTTAACTTCTGTGTTCGGTATGGGTACA